>JBIKHR010000217.1:0-5426 GCA_044362035.1 Polaromonas sp.
AGGCATGCCGTATTCCAGGGCGCGCACGAAGTCGGCGTCGTAGAACATGGCTTCGTCATCGCCGGAGTCTTTGGCTGAGACCTGTGAGTGGAAGCGGGCGGCTTGTTCCTGGGCGTCGTTCAGCTCGCTAAAGCCGTTGCCGAACTCCCGGCCGGTGATGTAGAGCTCAAAGCGCTCGGTCACTTCAGGACGGGCGTCGTTGGCGCGGGCCAGCGGCGAGATTTCGGTCGGGTGTTCCATGATGAAGGTGGGCTGCCAGAGCTTGTCTTCGACGGTTTCTTCAAAGTACAGCACTTGCAGGCTGGCCAGCGAGCGGGTCGAGAGGCGGTCTTTTTGTTCGGTGCAGCCGAGTTTCTTGACGGCGTTGGTCAGCCACACGGCGTCGTCCACGTTGGCGCCGGCTTCGGTGTGTTTGAGGATGGCTTCGCGGATCGTCAGGCGTTCAAACGGTTGGCTCAGGTCAACCGGTTTGCCGCCGTAGCTCAGCTGCAGCGTGCCGCAGGCCTTTTGCGCCACATCTCGGATCAGCGCTTCGGTGTAGGCCATCAGGTCGTTGTAGTTCCACCAGGCGGCGTAGAACTCCATCATGGTGAACTCGGGGTTGTGCCGCACGCTGATGCCTTCGTTGCGGTAGCTGCGGTTGATCTCGAACACGCGCTCAAAGCCGCCCACAATCAGTCGCTTGAGGTACAGCTCAGGCGCGATGCGCAAAAACATTTCCTGGTCCAGCGCGTTGTGGTGGGTCTTGAAAGGCTTGGCATTGGCGCCGCCCGGAATCGGGTGCAGCATCGGCGTTTCGACTTCCAGGAACTCGTTAGCCACCATGAACTCGCGCAGGGAACTCACCGCCTTGCTGCGCGCCACAAAACGCTTGCGCGCGGCTTCGTCGGTGATCAGGTCCACATAGCGCTGACGGTATTTGACTTCCTGGTCGGCCACGCCGTGAAACTTGTCAGGCAGCGGGCGCAGGCTTTTGGTGATCAGGCGCAGGCCGGTGGCGTGGATCGACAGCTCACCGGTTTTGGTCTTGAAGAGCGTGCCTTCGGCAGACACGATGTCGCCCAGGTCCCAGTGCTTGAAGGCGTTGTGTAATTCTTCGCCCACGCCTTCGTTGTTGATGTAGACCTGAATGCGGCCGTGCGAGGGGCCGAAGGACGCGTCCTGGACCGTTGCAAAGCTGGCCTTGCCCATCACGCGCTTGAGCATCATGCGGCCGGCCACGTTCACCTTGACCGCCATCGGCTCGAGCTCTTCCTTGCTCTTGCCGTCGTACAGCGCAAACAGCGCTTCGGCGCGGTGCCCGGGTTGGATGTCGTTGGGAAAAGCAATACCGGCGGCGCGCAGGGCTTTGAGTTTTTCGCGGCGCTCGGCCATCAGTTGGTTGTCGTCGATGGCCGTGGCGGCAGTGGCAACAGGAGGCAAGGCGTTGGGTGTGGACATAGGGCAGCCGGAAAAGAGCAATTCAGAGGGAAGCAAAAAACAGGGCCGGCACACGGGCCAGCATCGGCAGTCAGCTGACATGCCAAACCCCTGATTTTAGGTTTTAAAGTGCGGGTTTTCGCCCCGGCCTGCAGGTTAGGAGGAAATTCCGCTGCGCTCCAGGATGTCGTTGACCAGTTCCAACCGCAGCAGCGGGTTGTCCAGCGCCATGAGCTGCTGTTTGAGCGTGACCGGAATCGGCAGCAATTCGCTCCAGCGGTTGGCCACCCAGCCGCAGTCGTCAAATTGGTAAGGCTCGAGCATGGGCATCTGATCGGGCGGGATCGCACGCTCTTTCAGGGTGTCCATCAGCTTGACCAGCGCGTCAGACGCAGACTGCAGGTCACTCGGCACCCGGACGGCCACGTCGCCCGGCAGCGCCTCGGCCTTGGCCACCCACAGGCCGTGTTTGAGCTTGTCGCTGCGCGTCACCTTGAAACGCTGCGTTCCGATGCAGCGCACCAGCATCAGCCCGGCTTGCGGCGCAGAAAACTCGGTGATGGTGGCCAGCGTGCCAACGTTTTCAAAGGCCTCGTTGGCAAAGCCGTCGCCCGGTGCATCGGCTTGCGGCCTGCGCACTTCAGAGCCCTGGGTCAGCGCGACCACACCAAAGGGCGTGCCGTTCTTGTGGCATTTGCCGATCATGTCGAGGTAACGCACCTCGAAAATTCGCAGCGGCAGCAAACCGCCGGGAAAGAGCACAGACCCCAGCGGAAACAGGGGCAGGTCCGAAAGGGTGATGGCGTCAGTCATGAAAAATTGCGCTCAAGGTTCAACAAACGGGGCGCGCACTGGCGGGCGCCCCGGGCTCAGATCGTCAATCGACGGCGTCGGCAGGCTGACGCAGTAGCATAGCCAGCGTGCTGGCAACGGTTTTGCGCAACTCGCGGCGGTCGCAGATCAGGTCCACGGCGCCCTTGGTTTGCAGGAATTCAGCGCGCTGAAAGCCCTCTGGCAGGGTCACCCGCACGGTGGACTCGATCACGCGCGGGCCAGCAAAGCCGATCAGCGCCTTGGGCTCGGCAATCACCACGTCACCCACAAAGGCAAAGCCTGCGCTCACGCCCCCCATGGTCGGGTCGGTCAGCACGCTGATGTAGGGCAGGCCTTTTTTGGCCAGGCGTGTCAGCGAGGCATTGGTCTTGGCCATTTGCATCAGGCTGAGCAGGCCTTCCTGCATGCGCGCACCACCCGTGGCGGTAAAGCAAATAAACGGCACTTTTTGCTCGATGGCTGCGTGCACACCGCGCACAAAGCGCTCACCGACCACGCTGCCCATGCTGCCGCCCATGAAGTCAAACTCAAAACAGGCCACCACCACGCCGATGCTGTGCACCGCGCCGCCCATAACAATCAGCGCGTCGGTCTCTCCGGTGTTCTCCAGGGCTTCTTTCAGGCGCTCGGGGTACTTGCGGCTGTCCTTGAACTTGAGGGGATCGACCGGCAGCACTTCCTGGCCGATCTCGTAGCGGCCTTCAGCGTCCAGAAAAGAGTCCAGCCGGGCGCGCGCGCCCATGCGGTGATGGTGGCTGCACTGCGGGCAGACGTTCTGGTTTTTCTCCAGGTCGGTTTTGTAGAGCACGGCTTCGCAGCTTGGGCACTTGATCCACAGGCCTTCAGGCACGCTGCGGCGCTCGGTCGGGTCGGTAGGGGTGATTTTGGGGGGAAGCAGTTTTTCGAGCCAGCTCATGGTGTTTCCTTAAAGCTTGGGGCAAGGGAAGGCGATTATGCGTCCAGCGCGCTGCGGATCCCGGCCAGGAACTCGCGCACCACCGGCACCACCTGTTCACGCGGCTGGTTGTCGATCAGCTGAATGATCCGACTGCCGATGACCACAGCGTCTGCCACGCGGCTGATGGCCTTGGCCGTGGTCGCGTCGCGGATGCCAAAACCCACGCCCACCGGCACACTGACGTGCTTGCGGATGCGCGGCAGCATGGCCTCGACAGCGTCAATGTCGAGCGCGCCCGAACCCGTCACACCTTTGAGCGAGACGTAATACACATAGCCGCTGGCCACCCGGGCCACCTGCGCCATGCGCTCGGGGGTGCTGGTGGGGGCCAGCAAAAAGATCAGGTCCATGCGGTGCGCCCTCAGCTTGGCAGCAAAGTCCACGCATTCCTCTGGCGGGTAGTCCACGATCAAAATACCGTCAATACCAGCGGCAGCTGCGTCGCGCACAAAGGCATCGGTACCGCGTTTGAAGTCGTAAGCCTCGACAGGGTTGGCGTAACCCATCAGCACCACGGGCGTCTTGTCGTCTTGCAGTCGGAACTCGCGCACCATCGCCAGCACCTGCACCAGGCCAACGCCAAAGGCCAGGGCGCGGTCGCCGGCCTTCTGGATCACCGGGCCGTCGGCGCTGGGGTCTGAAAAAGGCACGCCCAGCTCAATCACGTCAGCGCCGCCGGCCACCATGCCGTGCATCAACGCGGGCGTGATGTCGGCAAACGGAAAGCCTGCGGTCACATAAGGAATCAGCGCCTTGCGGCCCTGCGCCAGCAGCGCGCTCATCACGGGCTCAATACGACTCATGACTTGAAACCGATCACTTGTTCGGTGCCGGCCGGGCCGCCCTTGACGCCCTGGCCTTGGCAGGACGGGCGGCAGTAGAAGCTGGCGTTGGACAGGTCGGCCACGGTGCCGATGTCCTTGTCGCCACGCCCCGACAGGTTGACCAGAATCGACTGGTCGGAGCGCATGGTCTTGGCCATCTTCATGGCGTAGGCCACGGCGTGGCTGGACTCGAGCGCCGGAATAATGCCTTCGGTGCGGCACAGGTAATGAAAGGCCGACAGCGCCTCGGCATCAGTGATGCCGACGTATTCGGCACGGCCAATGTCTTTGAGGAAAGCATGCTCGGGGCCCACGCCGGGATAGTCCAGGCCGGCGCTGATGCTGTGCGTCTCGGTCACCTGGCCGTCTTCGTTTTGCAGCACATAAGTGCGGTTGCCGTGCAGCACGCCGGGCACACCGCGTTGCAGCGAAGCCGAATGCTTGCCGGTGTCCATGCCTTCTCCGGCCGCTTCAACGCCGATCAGGCGCGTGTTTTCGTGCTGGATGTAAGGGTGAAAAATACCCATGGCGTTGCTGCCGCCACCCACGCAGGCCAGCACCGCGTCGGGTTGCTTGCCGTTCAGCATTTCGGGCATCTGCACCAGACACTCTTCGCCGATCACGCTCTGAAAGTCGCGCACCATCATGGGGTAGGGGTGCGGGCCGGCCACGGTGCCGATGATGTAGAAGGTGTTGTCCACGTTGGCCACCCAGTCGCGCATGGCTTCGTTGAGTGCGTCTTTGAGGGTCTTGCTGCCCGACTCGACCGGCACCACGGTGGCGCCCAGCAGCTTCATACGGTAGACATTGGGGCTTTGGCGCTTGACGTCTTCGCTGCCCATGTAAACCACGCACTCCAGGCCGTAGCGTGCGCAGATGGTGGCTGTGGCCACGCCGTGCTGGCCGGCACCGGTTTCGGCAATGATGCGCGGCTTGCCCATGCGCTTGGCCAGCATGGCCTGCCCGATGGTGTTGTTGATCTTGTGCGCGCCGGTGTGGTTCAGGTCTTCGCGCTTGAGGTAAATCTGCGCGCCGCCTTGCTCGCGGCTCATGCGTGCAGCGTGGTAAATCGGTGAAGGCCGGCCGACAAAGTGCTTGAGCTCGTAATGGAACTCAGCCAGAAAAGCCGGGTCATGCTGGTAGCGGGCGTAGGCCGCCTTGAGCTCGTTGATCGCGTGAGTCAGCGTCTCAGAGACAAAGCTGCCGCCGTAAATGCCGAAATGCCCGCTGGGATCAGGTTGCTGGTAGGGATACATGGTTTTAAATGGAGGCAAATTGTTGGTCTGCGGCACGCACGGCCGCGACAAACTGGTTGATCTTGTCGGCACTCTTGATTCCCTTGGAAACCTCGACGCCGGAGCTCACATCAACGGCCAGCGTGGTGCAACGCG
>JBIKHR010000218.1:0-5400 GCA_044362035.1 Polaromonas sp.
GCAGCCAGAGCCGGATCAACCGGATCCCTGCACCGACACCGCACGTTGTACCGACACCGCCTGCAGCGCAGCCGCCGGCGCTGTCCAGTCATGTCGCGGCCGACTCGCTCTTGATGAACAAAAGAGGTACCTCTACAGAAAATGACACGCGCGTGAGTTACGGGCCGTCAGCCACCAGAGCCCAAATACCCGGACTGAACTTCCCGGAAGGCATGGGTGTCAGTGGTGCCAGCGGCATCCTGATCGGTGACGGTAAATTTGTACTGACCAACCGGCATGTGGTTGAAATGGGCAAGCTTTATGCCGTACGCAACGCCATGGGCCGCGTTTCCAATGCCCGACTGGTCAAGGTCTCCGAGGTGGATGACCTGGCGCTGTTGTCTGTGGATGAGGCCTTTCCGGCCGCACAGTCCATCGGCGTTCAGCAGATGGCCGCTGCACGTGCAGGCAGCCAGATTTACTCGATGGGCTATCCGCTCTGGTTTTTGCTTGGCAGCCAGACGCCGTCCATCACCAATGGACTGGTCTCCAAAATCAGCGGGCTCAACGACGAACCCAGCATGTTTCAAATTTCTGCCAAGGTGAACAAAGGCAACTCAGGCGGGCCGGTGTTTGACAGTTACGGTCGCCTGATTGGTGTGACCATGGGAAAACTCGATACCGAGTACTTGCGCAAGACGGATGGAGTCAACGCCGAGGGTGTGAACTTCATCATTCACACCGAGCGCATTCTGAAATTTCTGGGCACGGACAGCAAGCTGGCGCCGGCCTCCAGCCATGCCGCCCCCCTTCAGCCTGAAATGATTTACGACAAGATGCTAGGCGCGGTCGTGATAGTTGCGGTGGCCATTCAGTGATGCGCCCCCCAAAGGCTTCGGCCCTGCTGCTCGTTTGCCTGTTCATGCATGGAGCGGCTGTCGCGCAGTCCCTAGTGACCCGAGGCGAATATCTGTTCGGACCAGACCTCAGTGAAAACAGTGCTTGCCAACTGGCCGAACTGCAGGCCAAACAGAACGCCTTGCTGCAGGTCAATGGCCAAGCCTTGAGTCTGGACGAAAGCTATGTGTGTTCAGAAAAAGCTTTTGGCCAGGCTGGAAGCTCTGTTTGCGCTCTCAACAAGTTTTTGTGGTCCCAAATTTTTGGAACTGTCAAAACAGAAAAATTGCTCGATAAAAAGGTCGAGGCCATCACCGGTGCCAAACGCTGCACGGTGCAGCTCGAAGTGCTGGTCGCGCCGCCCATGCAACAACCGGCGCCCAATTTTGATTTCACTGCATCGCTATCCCAGAGCCAGGTTCGCATTGGCGAAAAACTCCGCATCGATATCAATCCCTTGAGTCCGGCGTATCTGGCGGTCTTCAACTGGGTGCCGGGGGCATCCGGCGGCGGTCACCTGCGCAAGATTTTTCCCAACGAATTTCAGTCAGATGCGTTTTTGAGCAAGCCGCTGAGCCTGCCTTCGCGGGATTACGAGTTGCTGGTGGGCGAGCTCGATACCGTCCAGGACAGCGAAAAGCCAGCTGGCAGTGATTCAGCGCACATAGAGCATTTTGTATTTTTGTTGACCAAAGAGCAGTACGCATGGCCTGTCGCCATGTCCTACGCACAGCTTTCAGAGAAGTTGTCTGAAATCAAACCGCACGATGTGCGCGCCAGAAAAAAATCACTCATCGTTTTACATAAGGACTGAAGGAAACACCATGAAAAAATTAGCACTTATTTCCGCCATAGCCCTGCTGGGGGCTTGCGCCGGAAAGCCACCGCTGGGCACGCCCGAATACCTGGCCTACCAGACCGAACAAAAAAGCCAGCAACGCGTCGCATCAATGGACACAACCTTAAAAAATGCACCCGATTGGTACAGGAATCAGCAGGATTTTCCCGGGCATTTTGTGGCTGCTGGAAGCGATGTCTCGACCGATATGCAGTTCGCCATCGACAAGGCCATGATGGTGGCCAAAATTGCCCTGGCCGGTCAGATAGGGAGCAACATATCGGCCACATTAAAGTCTTTCATTTCGGAATCCGGTGATGCTGTTGATTCCGTAACCACTAACGAGGTGGAGCGTGTTGCCAAAGAAGTCATTGCAGAGGTCCGAGTTCACAGCTATGAGATCGTCAAACACCAGGTGATACGCGAGGGCGTTCAGTACCGCGCCTATGTGTTGCTGAAGATGTCCAGAACCGTCATCGGACGGGACTTGGTAAGCTCTCTCCATCGCAGCGAAACGCTCAAACCCAAAATTGACCGTTCTGCTGCATTCAAGCAGTTGGAGTCGGATATCGAGAAATTCCGGTCCGAAAAAAAGTAGGCCCCCCAGTGAGAGTCTTGTTGGTTGAGGATGACCTCTTGCTTGCGCGTGGTCTGGCGCTTGCTTTGGCGCGCGAAAATTTTGACGTGGACCATGTCGGAACCGGTAAGCAGGCGATTGCGGCTTTGCGCGCCTGCGATTTTGATCTGTGCATCCTGGACCTGACGCTGCCGGAGGTCGATGGCATGGTGGTCATCTCTACCATCCGTGCGGCGGGCAAGGCGACACCCATACTGATACTTTCGGCCAGAGACAGTGTGTCTGACCGCATCAAGGGCCTGAATCTGGGGGCTGATGATTACCTGGTCAAGCCATTTGATATCGAGGAACTCATTGCCCGAATGCGTGTGCTTGAGCGCAGGAGCTCGGGTGCCAGCACCAACATCATCAGTTATAAAAACCTGCTGCTCGACCTGTCGGCTATGACGCTGCACTCTGAAGGCGTGATGGTCGAGTTGCAGCCCAATGAATTCAAACTGATGCGCAAACTGATTGAAAACCCGTCGCTGATCCTGAGCAGGGACCAGCTAGAAGAGTGTCTTTACGGCTGGGGTAGCGGTGTTGAGAGCAATACCGTCAGCGTTTACATCCACAGCATCAGAAAAAAAATCAACCCAGATGTGATCCGCACGGTGCGCGGCATTGGCTACAGGGTAGGGTGATCTATTTTGAGAGATTCGCTTCGCTTCAAGTTGGTGTTCTCCATCGGTCTGTCGATGGTGGTCCTCATGCTGCTCGTAGCAAGTGGTGTTTATTGGGCCATCAAACACGAATCCGACGAAATTTTTTTAGCCCGACTGAACACATCTGCTCGCGTGCTGGAGGGGCTGATCAGTCGTCAGATCAGCCAGAACATTGCTGGTGAGAATCGTTATGCCGAGTTGGATGATGCGGTTTTGCCTGCAACGGCGGGCGGTGGACTTCAACATTACGAACAAAAAGTAGCGTTCCAAGTGTGGAGCGAGATGGGCGTGCTTCTGGCCAAGTCGGCTTCCGCACCCCTAACGCCCCTAGGCACGTTCAAAGAGGGCCAACAAAACACCAGTCTTGGCGACGAAGAGTGGCAAGTTTTTGCGCTGAAGTCTGGGCCTATCTGGGTGCTGGCAGCCGAGCACAACGACGTGCTCGAAGAAAGTCGTTTGAAACTCCTTTATGCCGTTTTCACCCCCTTTTTAATCGGGGTGAGCGCACTCATTTTGCTGGTCAACTTTTTGCTCTTTCGTGGATTGCGTCCCTTGAATGATCTTGCGGTTCAAATCGCGATCCGAGACATTCACTCTCTAACGCCGCTGGCGGGTCGGTGGCCCAAGGAGCTCAGGTCTGTGGTCACAGCCTTCAATGTGTTGCTGATCAGCGTTAAAGCAGCCATTGAACGGGAAAAACTGTTCATGGATTCAGCCGCCCACGAAATTCGGACACCCATCGCCGGCGTGCATCTTCATCTGCAAAACGCGCTGAACGACCCAGACGCGAGTGCTCGGGCAGACAGCCTTCATAGCGCTTTGGGGGGCGTCAAGCGCGTGACCCAGCTCATACGGCAAATGCTGTTGCTTGCGCGCGTGGGGGCCGGTTATGACCCGTCGCAGCCGAAGTCCTTTGTTGCTGTAGACCTGGTGGCAGCTCAGATCGTCGATTCCATGACCGCTAGATTCAAGGAAAAAAATCAAACCGTGCACTTTGCCTCAGAAGCTGATCTGGTGGTCCGTGCTGAGCTGGGCCAGGTTGAAAGTCTGCTGGGGAATCTGCTGGACAACGCCCAAAAGTATGGTGAGCAGGGCGGATGTATTGACATCGATATCACCCGGGCTGACAACAGTGCTGTGATTCGTGTCGCCAATTCCGGTCAGCCGATTGCAGTGCCCCACCGCGAGGCCATTTTCACGCCCTACTTTCGGGTCACAGATTCAACTGTCGCTGCTCACGAAGGGGCCGGCCTGGGTTTGGCGATTGCTGCCAGGATCGTTGAAAACTTGCAGGGCTGCATCGTGGCAACAGACCCGAAAGCCTATGTCGGCGTCGAGATTCGTGCCACGGTTCTGCTGGTTTCTCTGGCCCCGGACTCAGCCGCAGAGGCTTGAGTCCGGCAAGCTAAAAAGGAAGCTGGTAAGCAAGTCCTAAAAATGATTTGTCGGAGCTCACCTGAGCTTGCGGCACCCATTGGCCTTGCAAGGCGGGCTTGGGCTGCTCGGGCTGCGCATGCAAGCCGTAGCTCGCATAAGGGCCCTTGTTCATGAAATAGTAGATGCCTACGGCCAACAGCGCGCCAAGGGCCAGTCCTGCTGCCGCGCCATGGCCATCGTTTTCGTTTTCGTTGCCGTTTTCGACACAAGCGCCGTTGACATTGACACTGTCACAACTGGCCGCAGCGGGCCCGCAAACAAGCGCCAATGTCAAGAGAAGAGAGAGCGTTTTTTTCATCATGGTTTCCCCAAAAATGAAATATAAAACGCGCGGATTAACGCAGTATTAAGACCCCGTCAAAAGACTCAGACCGAATCAACCTTGATGTTTTGCGTCGCCACCACTTTTTGCCAGCCGGTGAAGTCTTGCGCCAAAAACCGGCCCAGCGACTGCGCGCCCTGGGCTGAGGGCTCCAAGGCGTCAAGCTGAAAGCGGGCCAGCACATCGGGCAGCTTGACCACTTTGGCCACCGCCTCGCTCAGACGCTCGACCACGGCATCGGGTGTGCCCTTGGGGGAGACCAGCCCGAAATAATTGAGCACATCAAAGTCGGCAAAACCGGACTCGGCCATGCTGGGCACCTGCGGCAGCGCCGACGAGCGTTTGGCCGTGGTGACGGCCAGCGCCTTGACACGGCCGTCGCGCACAAACGGTGCCAGTGCCGGAATGGTGCCGGTCACCAGTTGGATCTGGCCGGAGATCATGTCCAGCGTGGCCGGTGCAATGCCGCGGTAGGGAATGTGGGTGATGAAGGTGCCGCTGCGCGCCTTCAGTGTTTCAAGCACCAGGTGGTTAATGCCACCTGCGCCGGCCGAGCCGTAATTGAGCTGGCCCGGGCGCTGGCGGGCGTATTCGATCAGCTCGCGCATGTTGGCCACAGGCAGGTCTTTGTTGGCCGCCCACAGCA
>JBIKHR010000219.1:0-5394 GCA_044362035.1 Polaromonas sp.
CGCCGCACAGGTTTTTGTTGAAGTGGTCGCCAAGCAAGGCCACCGCCGCATGCGCCCGGCCGGCGAAGCGCCCGCAGCGCAGGCCGATGGTTTTGACGACCAGGGTGACGACGAAGGCGGCGACGACGACAACGACCTCAAGCCCTGATGTCGAACTCCGCATCGCCCATGTAGCGGTGCGGACCCAAAGCCGCCGTCAACGCGGCTGACTCCGCCGCCTGCCACTGGGTGAACAGCTCCAGCTCTTCAGTGCTCAAGGCATCGGCTGATGGCGTGTCGCCATGCAAAGCCACCAGCTTGCGGTAGACCGCATACACCGGCAGCACCAGCGAGGCATCGCCCAGCGCCTCGTTCAAGGCCTTGCAAAAGCGCCGCTCGGCCTGGCGCTTTTCCTCGTCGCTCACGTCTTCAAACGAATACAAACGCACGGTGTAACTCATGGTGCAGGTGTGGCCGTGGCCAGGTCCATGCGGCGGCGCAACCGGGCGGCTTCATGCGTGTCGCCCGCCTGTTCTGCGCGCCATGCCTGTGCGCCCAGCCAGGCCAGCAAGGGCCGGCGCCAGCCCTGAGCCGAAGCGGTTTCTGCGGCCAGCGCCAGCACAGCCGGGCTGGCCTGGCCCCGGCGCAGCAGCACGCCCGCCGCCACCAGGCGCGACATGGGCTCGTCCACACCTTGCAAGACCCCCGCCTGGGCGGCAGGGGCGGCAGCCGCCACGCTTTGCTGCGCGGGCGGCAAGAGCGCCACGTCGGCCGCGGCCAGCTGCCCGGCCAGGTAGTCGGCATAGGCCCGCTCCGCTGGCGCGGCGTCGGCACGCAGCGCCTCAAAGCCAGCGCAGGGCTCAAACACCAGACTGGCCACACGGGTAGCGCAGCGCAGCAGCTCCAGCCGGGCCAGCAGGTCGGGCCGGCCGGTGCTTGCCAAAGCGCTGCGGGCCTTGGCAAACTCCAGCGCTTCGACACGGCTGTTGCCCGCCGCATAGGCTTTGACAAAGCGCTCGCTGGCGCCCTTGGCGTCCAGCTGCCAGTCGGGCACAGGCGGACGGCTGGCGCAAGCGGTCAGCAGCGACATGCAAGCTGCTGCACAAGCCAGCAAGCGATAAAGACTCATGGCAATTTCACCTCGGTGTCGCGGGCAAAAGGCCATTTGCGGTTGATGTCATTGACCAGGCTCTCGACCTTGGTCAAACTGCTTTCCACTTCGGCGCGCAGCGTGCCGAGATCGGCCGTGGCCACGCGGGCGTTGGCCCCCACCGCCTGGGCCTCGATCAGCACGGCATCGACACGCTTCAGGCTGCTGCGGGCTTCACCGAGCAAGGCGTTGAGCTGAACCACCGTGGCGCGGGTTTCAGGCATTACGCCGCCGGCCCCGAACACCTGTGCGTCGGTTTTGACCGTCAGACCATCGAGCCGGGCCAGCAAGGTGTTGGCTTTCTCCAGCGCCAGCAGCAGTTTTTTGGCTTCGGCATCGTTGCCCAGCAACACACCCAGCGCACCCGTCGGCCCCTTGAGCTTGTCGGTGAGCTGCTGCACATTCACCAGGCTGGCACCCAACGCACCCTCGGTGCCCACCAGCATGTGAACCGACTCGACCAGTTCGCGGGCCGCCGTGATCAGGCGCGGAATGTCGGCCGTGGCGTCACCGCGCAGGACCTCGCGCACAGCGCCGTCGGGCAGCGGCGGGTCGCTCAGCACGCCGCTGTAGGCGCGTATATTGGTGTTACCCACCAGCCCGCGCACCAACGTGAAAACACTGGACTGGCGCAGCCAGGCGGCTTGCTTGAGCGGTACCTCAACCACAATGCGCGCTTTGCCGTCAGGTGCCAGCTCAATGCGACTGACGCGCCCGATCGGAAAACCTGAGAAGGTCAGGTCCATGCCGACCACCACGCCTTCGGAATCGTCGGCCACCAGCACCAGTTGCTGCGTGCGCTCAAAAGCGCCGCGGGCAAAAAGTACATAAGCCGCCGACCCCAGCACCAGCGCCAACATAAAGACCAGCAGCAGCAAGGCCTTGCGCTCAAGCGCTTGCGCAGGCACAGGGGGTTGCGGGTCGCTTGGCGTACTCATGGTCTGACTATGCCATCAAGATAGAAGTTCAATAGTAATTCCCCACCAGCGAGACCATTTCAATCAACAAGATGACGACGAACATGCGCGCCAATGCGCGTAACTCCGCACCGTGCCGCATGCCGGCGGGCGCTTCGTCGTACAGCGCTGAAACAATGGGCATCAAAGCCACGGCCAGGCTGAAAAAAAGCGTCTTCAGGACAAAGATGAGCGTCACGGCCGGATTGAACACCTGACCAAACAGCCGCGTGTAGGCCGGCAAGGCCGACAAGGTGAAACCGTAAACCGCCAGATAAGCCAGCACCAGCGCCACCACACAGCTGAGCGCGGCCAGCGTGATGCTGGCAAACATGCCGGCCACCACGCGCGGCATGGCCTCCTGGCGCAAAGGGTCGGCCAGGGCCTCCAACTCACCCCGCAGGCGCATCTCAGCGAGTTCGGCGCTGCTGGCGATGGTGCTGCGCAAGGCCACAAACAAGGCCGCACCGAGCGGAATCAACTCCAGCACCAGCACCCGGATGATGAGCTGCAAGGCGTATTGCGACAGCCCGTAGCTGAGTGCGGTGACCACCACGATGCGCGTGATCACCAGCGTGGCCAGTGCGCACAGCAGCGTGAACCAGAGCAAGATGGGCGCGGTGGCCAGCACCACGTGGCGGGCCAGCAGCAAGCGCTTGGCAGGGCCGTAGCTGGACGGCGAAATAGCCAGCACCATGATTTGCGCACCCAGGTAGAGCACGCGCCACCAGCCGGCCAGCCAGCCCAGCAAGCCTCTCAATGCTCTTTTCCAAATGCTGGCCCGGGGCGCCCCGGCTGATGGCTCAGCTGTTTTTTCGGGGGCGGGCAAGCGGCTCATGGCGACTCATGAAAAGTTCGCCATGGCGTCACCCAGCCGCACCGGCCCGCCCGGCTGCCAGCCGGGGTTGAACTGCAGCGGGCCTTGCGGAAACAGCAGAACGACCGTGGAGCCCAGCAAAAACCGGCCCATCTCGTCGCCTTTTTTCAGCAACACGGGCGGTGTCTGGCTGTCGTAATGCCATTCGCGCACAGTGCCCTCTCGCGGGAGCACGCCGTGCCACACCGTCGCCATGCTACCCACAATCGTTGCCCCAACCAGCGTCAGAACCATCGGGCCCTGCGCCGTGTCAAACACACAAACCACGCGCTCATTGCGTGCGAACAAACCCGGCACGCCACGCGCCGTGACCGGGTTGACTGAAAACAAGTCGCCGGGCACATAGATCATGCGCAGCAAGCGGCCGTCGCAGGGCATGTGAATGCGGTGGTAGTCCCGCGGACTAAGGTAAATGGTGGCATAACTGCCGCCGCGAAACTGCGCGGCCAGCGCTGCATCACCGCCGACCAGCGCGGTGGTCGAGTACTGGTGGCCCTTGGCCTGGAAAATCTGCTCGCCCGCTATGGGCCCGAACTGGCTGATGGCGCCGTCCACCGGGCAGACCAGCGTCGCCGCCGCCAGCGGCCGCGCACCGGGAAGCAGGGCACGGGTGAAAAAGTCGTTGAAGCTCAGATAGCTGCTGATGTCCGGGTTGGCCGCCTCGGCCATGTTCACCTGGTACTTGCCAACGAACCAGCGGATCAGCGCCGTGGTGACGCTGCCGCGCTGTCGCGAAGCCACCCAGCCGGCAAAGGCCGTGAGGGCCTGCTTGGGTAAAAGGTACTGGGAATAGACTTTGAAACGGTCGGACACGCGGGCTCGCGGGAAGGTTGGTGAGCCCTCATTCTAGAGGCGCACCACCTGCCCGCTGGCCAGAGATTGCGCCGCCGCATCTGCCAGCTTTTGCGCCGCCACGCCGTCAGCAATGCTGGTGCGAAAGGGTTTGCCCGACTGCAGGCATTCAAAGAAATGCGCGATCTCCAAGCGGTAAGCCTCACGGTAGCGCTGCAAGAAAAAATGCTCAGGCGTGTCGGCGCTGACACCCTTGGCATCGGACTGCACCACTTCGCTGGGCCGGTGGTTGCCGCATTGCAGCATGCCCTTGGAGCCCAGCACTTCAAAGCGCTGGTCGTAGCCGTAGGCGGCGCGGCGCGAGGTGTTGATCTGCGCCAGCCGGCCCTTTTGGGTGCGAATCGTGACAGCCGAGCAGTCAATGTCGCCAATCAGCCCAATCGCCGGGTCAATCAGGCAGGAACCTGTGGCGTGCAGGGTTTCGGCTTCGTCGCCGTCGGCGCACAAGATCCAGCGAAAAATATCGAAGTCGTGAATCAGCATGTCACGGAAAATCCCGCCCGAAGCTTTCAGGTACTCGGCCGGTGGCGCACCCGGGTCTCGGCTGGTGACCACCAGCATCTCGGGGGTGCCGATGTCGCCGCGGTCCATGCGGGTGCGGGCTTCATTGAAGGTCGGGTCAAAGCGGCGCTGAAAACCGATCATGCAGGCCACGCCGGCGGCTTTCACCGCGTCAGCACAAGCCTGGGCGCGGGGCACCGACAGGTCAATCGGCTTTTCGCAAAAAATATGTTTGCCGGCCTTGGCTGCGCGTGCGATCAGGTCGCTGTGCGTGTCGGTTGAGGAAGCAATCGCCACCACATCAATGGACGGGTCGGCAAAGATAGCCTCGACTGTGGCAACACTGGCGCCGTGCAGCTGCGCCAGTTCGGCTGCGGCACCTCCCACAGGGTCACACACTGCTTTCAGGCTGACGCCTGGCAAGGCGGCCAGGTTACCCGCATGAATACGGCCTATGCGACCAGCACCAAAAATTGCAACGTTTTTCATAGGAACTCCAAAAGACAAGGGACGGGGTTGAAATAAATTAAGCACCGCTGGCAGGCGTGGCCGGCTGGTACAGCAGCTCGGTGCGGTACGCCAGCGCAATGAACAGGCTTTGCGCCAGCGCCATGGTGTTGGTCAGCGAGCGAAAGCCGAAAATCGTGCTCTCGGAGACCACCAGCAAGGCCGAAGCCAGCGCGGCCAGCGGGCTCATCTGGCTGTCGGCAATGGCAATCACACGCGCGCCAGAGGCCACGGCTCGGCGGGCGCACTGCATGGATTCCTCGGCGTAGGGCGTGAAACTCACCACGATCATCACATCACCTGGCCGGATGCCGCGCATCTGCCCTTCGTTCATACCGCCCAGGCCGGACAGCAGCTCCACGCGTTTTTCGGTGTGCTGCAGCGCATAGGCCAGGTACGAGGCCACGGGAAACGAGCGCCGTGCGCCCACCAGCCAGATCGACGGAGCCGCCACCAGCATGTCCACAGCTTCATCAAAAATCGTGCTGTGCAGGTCGCGCTGCAATTCCTGCATGCCGGTGATGCTGCCGCCAATGAACTCATGGGCAATGTCTGCGCTGCTGAGCTGCCCT
>JBIKHR010000220.1:0-5376 GCA_044362035.1 Polaromonas sp.
GGGACTCGAACCCGCACATCCTTGCGGACGTCAGGACCTAAACCTGGTGCGTCTACCAATTTCGCCACCCGCGCGCCGTAAACAAAAACGGGAATCAAAAGCCTTTACGGCCTTCGAACTCCCGTTTTCAATCGGTCAACTTGGCATTTTAGCCTGTAACAGCCAAGGCCGGCGGCTCGCGCCGGACCTTGAAAGCGGCGGCATACATGGCCGGCAGGGCCAGCAGCGTGAGCACGGTGGCAACGATCAGCCCGCCCATGATGCAGACGGCCATCGGCCCCCAGAAAACGCTGCGTGACAGCGGAATCATGGCCAGTACGGCGGCTGCAGCCGTTAGCACGATGGGGCGCAAACGCCGCACAGCCGAATCGACAATCGCCTCCCAGGCCGGCACGCCGCGTGCGCGTTCCTGCTCGATCTGGTCGATCAAAATGACCGAGTTGCGCTGGATCATGCCCATCAGGGCAATCACGCCGAGCAAGGCCACAAAGCCAAACGGTTTGCCAAAAATCAGCAGTCCGGCCGCCGCGCCCGCAATGCCCAGCGGGCCGGTGATGAACACCAGCAAAGAACGGCTGAAGCTGCGCAGTTGCAGCATCAGCAAGGTGAAGGTCAGGAACAACATGACCGGCACGCCCGCCACAATGGAGCTAGAGCCCTTACTGCTTTGCTCAACAGCGCCGGCCACGTCAATGCGGTAGCCCGCCAAACCTTTGGCCTGCCACTGCTTTTCCAGCGCTTTGAGGGCGGGCAAAAGCTCGGCCGTCACGGTGGCGCCCTGCAGGCCCTCAACGATGTCGCACTGCACCGTGATGGCAAAGTCACGGTTCTCGCGCCACATCACGCCGGGCTCCCAGGCAAACACCGGTCGGGCGACTTGCGCCAGCGGTAGGGATCGGCCCGAGCTTGTCGGCACATAGGCGCTGAACAAATCAGTGACTGCATCGCGCTCGGCACGGGGCTGGCGCAGCACCACGTCAATCAGTTTGTCGCCTTCGCGGAACTGGCCCACGGTGCTGCCCGTCAGGGCAATGCTCAGGGCTTGCGCGATCGACTGGCTGCTGACACCCAGCGCGCGGGCCTTGGCCTGGTCCACTTCCAGGCGAATGGTCTTGACGTACTCGTTCCAGTTGTCGTTGACACCCCGGGTGTTGCTGCTGGCCTGCATCAGTTTTTTGACTTCGTCAGCGCGCTCGCGCAACACCAGCGGGTCTGCGCCCACCACCCGAAACTGCACCGGGTAAGGCACTGGCGGCCCGTTGGGCAGCAGCTTGACGCGCCCGCGCACCTCGGGGAATTCGCTGGCCAGGATGGCGGGCAGTTTCACGCGCAGCGACTCGCGCACCTTCAGGTCTTTGGGCAGAATCAACATCTGCGAGACATTGGTTTGCGGAAAAACCTGGTCCAGCGGCAGGTAAAAGCGCGGCACACCCGAGCCCACCCAGGTGCTCACTGAGCTCACGCCGGGTTCTTGCATCAGGCGTTGTTCAAAACGCTTGGCGATCTGCTCATTGGCCGCAAAGCTAGAGCCCTCCGGCAGCCAGATGTCCACCAGAATCTCAGGCCGGCTCGAATCCGGAAAGAACTGCTGCTGTACCCGGCCCATGCCGACAATGCCCAGCGCAAAGATCAGCACCGTCACGCCAATGGTGGTCCATCGGTATTCCACGCACCAGTTCACGCAGCGCCGGAACAGGTTGTAAAAGGGCGTGTCGAAATGCTCTTCATGCATCGCCGCGCCCGGCTTCACCAGCTTGGACTTGAGCAGCAGGGTGCCCAGGTAAGGCACAAAAAAGACCGATGCAAACCAGCTCAGCACCAGCGCAATCACAGTCACGGCAAAGATGGCGAAGGTGTACTCGCCGGTGACTGACTGGGCCAGCCCGATGGGCAAAAAGCCGGCCGCCGTGATCAGCGTGCCCGTCAGCATGGGCATGGCTGTGACTTCGTAGGCAAAAGTGGCGGCGCGAACCTTGTCGTAGCCCTCCTCCATTTTGCGCACCATCATTTCAACCGCAATGATGGCGTCGTCCACCAGCAAACCCAGCGCAATGATCAGCGAGCCCAGCGAAATCTTGTGCAGGCCGATATTCCAGTAATCCATCGCCAGAAAGGTCACCGCCAACACCAGCGGGATGGTGATGCCCACCACCAGACCCGGCCGCATGTCCACGTAGTAACGCCTCCAGAGCGGCAGCGCCGCCGCGTTCTCGCGTTTGTGCAGGCCGAGGCTGATGAAACTCACCGCCAGCACAATCAGCACCGCCTCGATCAGCACGCTGATGAATTCGTTGACCGAGCTCGACACCGCCTTGGGTTGGTCTTGCAGTTGCACCAGCTTGATGCCCGCCGGCAGGCCGGCTTCCAGGTCAGCGCGCATCTGGGTCAACGCCTTGCCCAGGCGGACAATGTCGCCGCCCTTGACCATGGAGACACCCAGCGCCACCACCTCACGGCCCTGGTGATGCACTTTGATCGTTGGGGGATCGGCATAGCCGCGGTAAACATTGGCAATGTCGCCCAGATGCGTCTGGCTGCCTGAGGGACCGCTCACCGGCATGGCCTTGATCTGATCGACCGCCTGAAACTGTCCGCCCACGCGAATCTGCAAGACGTCTGAAGGTGTTTGCAGCGAACCGGCGAACTCCACCGCGTTTTGCTGGCTCAGTTGGCGAAAGACCTCGTTCATATTCAGCCCGAGCTGGGCTTGGGCCTTGGAAATATCAACGAATATTTTTTCGTCCTGCGCGCCGAAAATCTCGACCTTGGCCACGTCTTTGACGCGCAGCAATTGCTGGCGCAATTGGTCGGCAATGACCTTGACTTCGGCGTAGTTGAAGCCGTCAGACTCCAACGCGTAAATGATGCCGTAGACATCGCCAAAGTCGTCGTTGAAAAACGGGCCCTGAATGCCGCCGGGCAAGGTCGGCCGGATGTCGCCGATCTTCTTGCGCACCGCGTACCAGACGTTGGCCACTTCACCAGGCTTGGAATAGTCCTTGAGCTCCAAAATGATCTGCGACTCACCCGGCTTGGAGTAGCTGCGGATCTTGTCGGCGTAAGGCACCTCCTGCAAGGTCCGCTCCAGCTTGGCCGTGACCTGCTCAGCCATTTGCTGCGTGGTGGCGCCCGGCCAAAAAGTGCGCACCACCATGGCCCGGAAGGTGAAAGGCGGGTCTTCGTCCTGACCCAACTGAAAATAGGTGAAGCCACCCATCACCATCAGCACAATCATCAGGTAGCGCGTCAGCGGACGGTGGTCCAGCGCCCAACGGGACAGGTTGAAACCGCGGGAAGCCTCTGGCGTGGCGGCGGGCGCGGCGTCGCGACTTGTTTCGTCTTTCATGCCAGACTCACTTCGCTGCAGGGGTTGGAACGGCGGCGATCGAGGCAGCAGGAACCGATGCATCTGCGGCTGCCGGCGGCTGGTACAGCCTGACCTTTTGGCCTGCCGTCAGCACATGCACGCCCGCACTCACCACCTGCATGCCCGGCGTCAGCCCGGCGGTGATCACCGCCAGATTGCCGTCGGCAGTGGCCACCTGCACATCTTGCGCGCGCACCGCCATGCTGACAGGGTCTACCACCCAGACAGAAACATTCTGGCCATCCTTGCGCAAGGCGGCAATCGGCAACTTGATGATGGGCTGGCCCTGCATTGGTTCGGCTGCCGTGCCAACCAGGTTGACTGTCACGGTGGAACCCAGGGCCGGCGGCTTCTGGCCCGCGTTCAGGCGGGCCTTGACCTGGTAAGTGCGGGTGGCCGGGTCGGCATTGGCCGCCACCTCGCGCACTTTGCCCTCCAAAGCCGTGTTGAGCGGCCACACCAGTACCTTCACCGGCAAGCCCACGCGCATGGCGGCCAGTCGGGCGTCAGGCACGCTAAAGACCACATCGCGAGCGCCATCGGCCGCAATCTTGAAAACCGTCATGCCGGCACTGACCACCTGGCCGGCCTCGGCTTCGACAGCGGTGACCACACCGGCCACATCTGAGGCCAGCACCGCATAGCCCGACTGGTTGGACTGCGAAGCCAGTTGCGCCTGCGCCTGCTCCAGTTGCGCTTGCGCAGACTTGAGCGTGGCCTCGCGCCGGTCCAGCTCGGCGCGGCTGATGAAGTTTTGCGCCAGCAAGTCCTTGTAGCGGGCAAAGTCAGCCGCCGCCAGGTCGCGGTTGGTCAGCGCGGCGGTGGTTTGCGCACGCGCAGCGTCCGCGGCCAGTTTGTAGTCTTGCGGGTCCAGGCGGGCCAGCACCTGCCCGGCCTTGACGGACTGACCCAGTTCGGCCTGGCGCTGCAACATCTTGCCGCCCACCCGGAATGCCAGCCGTGATTCGACCTGCGCCCGGACCTCACCGGTGTACTCACTGCTGGCGGCAAAAGAGTCCGCGCCCACCGTGATGGTTTTCACGGCCCGCACCGGCTCTTCGACGGCCGGCGGCTTGGAGCAGCCCAGTAAAAAAACCGACCCGATGGCGGCAACACTGATGATTTTTTTCATGACGGGAGCTTCCTGCAAAGTGCAGCGCTGAAATACCCGGGCGCTGGACACCATTTAATTAATGACTGAGCGGTTATTAAACCAGAAACAGTTGTTTACCGTCTCAAGCGACAATCCTCCCATGAAGGTCACACCGCCTGTCACAGCGCCAGCCACAAAAGAACACCAAGGTTCCAAAAACGGCGCCAACGTAACGCATTACGAAAACTTTCCAGTCGCATCCGTGCTGTGCCCGGCGCACCTGCGCCCGGCCGTGGTGGCCATTTACAACTTTGCGCGCACCGCCGATGACCTGGCCGACGAAGGCGACGCCAGCCCCGCCGAGCGCTCGCAGGCGCTGGCGCTCTACAAGGCCGATTTGGCAGCTTGCGCCCAAGGCCTGGCCACATCCGGCCGCTGGCACAACGTGTTTGACGCGCTGGCACCGCAAATCAGCCAATGGCAACTGCCCCTGCCCTTGCTGAACGACCTGCTCAGTGCTTTTGAGCAAGACGTGCACAAAACCCGCTACACCGACCAGGCAGAGTTGCTGGACTACTGCAGCCGCTCTGCCAACCCGGTCGGGCGCCTGCTGCTGCACCTTTACGGCGTCACCAACACAGCGGCGTTGCGGCAAAGTGACTGCATTTGCACGGCGCTGCAACTGGTCAACTTCTGGCAAGACCTGAGCGTGGACATTCCGCGCGGGCGAATTTACCTGCCGGCCGAACTGCAAGCGCTGCACGGCGTGAGCGAGGCCGAGCTGCTGGCGCAGAAGATTTCGCCGCGCACGCGCACGCTGGTGGCTGACTGCGTGGACCGGGCGCGCCGACTGATGCTCGAGGGCGCACCACTGGTTCACCAGGTGCCCGGGCGCGCCGGCTGGGAGCTGCGCCTG
>JBIKHR010000016.1:0-17284 GCA_044362035.1 Polaromonas sp.
TCCAGATCGAGCGCCACGCCGTCAGCCAGTGAGCGCAGGGCCTCGGCATCCATGAAGCCGGCCAGACGCGCAATCACCGCCTCAGCAAACTGGTGCTTGCGCGCCAGTTCGGCCAGGGTGTCGCCGCTCAGCGTGTTGCCATTGGGGCCGCCGGTGAAGATGCTGGCGTCTTTGAGGGCAATGCGCAGCAAAAAACCATCCAGTGCAGCCGCGTCTTTAAGGTACAGCTCTTCCTTGCCGGCCTTGACCTTGTAGAGCGGCGGTTGCGCAATATAAATATGGCCGCGCTCAACGAGTTCAGGCATCTGGCGGTAGAAAAACGTCAGCAGCAGGGTGCGGATGTGCGCGCCGTCAACGTCAGCGTCGGTCATGATGATGATGCGGTGGTAACGCAGCTTGGCGACGTTGAAGTCATCGTTGCCGGTGGTGCCGCCGGCCTTGCCGATGCCCGTCCCCAGCGCCGTGATCAACGTCAGAATTTCATTGCTGGTCAATAACTTTTCGTAACGTGCTTTTTCTACGTTCAGAATCTTGCCACGCAGCGGCAGGATGGCTTGGAATTTTCGGTCACGGCCCTGCTTGGCAGAGCCGCCGGCTGAATCTCCCTCGACGATGTAAATTTCGCACAAGGCTGGGTCTTTTTCTTGGCAATCGGCCAGCTTGCCGGGCAATCCCATGCCGTCGAGCACGCCTTTGCGGCGCGTCATGTCACGGGCTTTGCGCGCGGCTTCGCGTGCACGGGCCGCTTCAATGATCTTGCCGACAATGATCTTGGCGTCGTTAGGGCGTTCCTGCAGGTAGTCGTGCAGCAACTTGCTGACGATGTCTTCAACCGGGCCGCGCACTTCGCTCGACACCAGCTTGTCTTTGGTCTGGCTGGAGAACTTGGGCTCGGGGACTTTGACGGAGAGCACGCAGCACAAGCCCTCGCGCATGTCGTCACCGGTCACTTCCACCTTGGCTTTTTTGGCCAACTCGCTGTCGTCAATGTATTTGTTAATCACGCGTGTCATGGCTGCACGCAGGCCAGTCAGGTGGGTACCGCCGTCACGCTGCGGAATGTTGTTGGTAAAGCAGAGCACCTGCTCGCTGTAGCCACTGTTCCACTGCATGGCCACTTCAACACCGATGTTGGTGCCCTGGTCGCTTTGACGGTCGCCCATCGCGTGAAAGATGTTGGGGTGCAAGACCGTTTTGCCTTTGTTGGCAAAGTTGACAAAGCCTTTGACACCGCCGGCACCGGCGAAATCGTCTTCTTTCCCGGTGCGCTCATCCTTGAGACGGATCTTCACGCCGTTGTTCAAAAAACTCAACTCGCGCAAGCGCTTGCTCAGAATCTCGTAATGGAAATCGTTGTTCTCTTTGAAGATATCGGTGTCGGGCAGAAAGTGAACTTCGGTGCCGCGCTTGTCGGTGTCACCCAGCACTTTCATGGGCGAAACTTCAACACCATTAACGCTGTTAACGATGCGGTTTTGCACAAAGCCCCTGGAAAATTCCATGGCATGCACTTTGCCGTCACGGCGAATCGTCAGACGCAGCATTTTGGAGAGTGCGTTGACGCAACTCACGCCCACGCCGTGCAAACCGCCTGAAACCTTGTAGCTGTTCTGGTTGAATTTACCGCCGGCGTGCAACTCGGTCAGGGCAATTTCAGCCGCCGAACGCTTGGGTTCGTGCTTGTCATCCATCTTGATGCCGGTCGGGATGCCACGGCCGTTGTCTGTCACGCTGACGGAGTTGTCGGAATGGATGGTGACGACGATGTCGTCGCAATGACCGGCCAATGCCTCGTCAATCGAGTTGTCCACCACTTCAAAAACAAGGTGATGCAAACCCGTGCCATCCGATGTGTCACCGATGTACATGCCGGGCCGCTTTCGCACGGCTTCCAGGCCCTCCAAAATCTGGATCGCACCTTCGCCATAGCCTTCAGACGCACCAGCCTGGTTGGTGTCGATCACCGGCTGGTAATTGGAGCTTCCCTCTTCACCAGCGCCAGAATGCACTTCTGCGGAATTGTCAGGGGCGCTGTTGGCATCAATGTTCTGCTTGATCGGGTCGGTCATAACTTACTTTCACTGGTCTCTGAAAAAACCAAACCCGCGCAACGCTGCGCGGGTTGGTGGGCACGGTGCGGGCACCGGGCAACTCAAATGCGCATCGGCATCACTACATATTTGAAGGTCGCGTTGTCGGGAATGGTGAGCAAAGCCGAGCTGTTGGAGTCGGCCAGCTCGATCTTCACCATGTCTTGCTCCATATTTGCCAGCGCGTCTATCAGGTAGGTGACATTGAAACCAATTTCGATGGCATCACCGCCATAGTCAATGTCAAGTTCGTCAACAGCTTCTTCTTGCTCAGCATTGTTGGACGCCACGCGCAAAGTGCCCGGCTCGATGTTCAAGCGCACGCCTTTGAACTTTTCGCTGGTCAGAATGGCGGTGCGCTGCAGACTGGCCAGCAAAGGTGCACGACCGAGCGTGATGATGTTTTTGTGGTTCTTTGGAATAACCCGGTTGTAGTCGGGAAACTTACCTTCAACCAGCTTGGTGACGAACTCCATGCCTTCAAAACTGAACTTGGCCTGGTTACCGGCAAATTGCATTTCTATGGCACCTTCCTTGTCGCTCAAGAGACGCTGCATTTCCAAGACTGTCTTGCGCGGCAGGATGACTTCCTGGCGCGGCACTTCAACGTCCAGTGTGGCCGAAGAGAATGCCAAACGATGACCGTCTGTAGCCACCAGGCTGAGTTGCTTGCCTTCAGCGACAAACAAGATGCCATTGAGGTAGTAGCGAATGTCGTGCACTGCCATCGCAAAAGAAACCTGACTTAGCAATTCCTTGAGCGTTTTTTGCGGCACCGAAAAGCTGGGACCGAAGTTAGCGGCCTCTTGCACCAGCGGAAAGTCTTCAGCCGGTAGCGTTTGCAGCGTGAAGCGGCTTTTGCCTCCTTTGAGGATCAGCTTGTTTTGATTCGATTCCAGCGAGACCGTTTGGTCACCCGGCATCGAGCGCAGGATGTCGATGAGCTTGCGCGCACCGACCGTGGTGGTGAAGTTGCCTGCATCGCCATCGAGTTCAGCCGTGGTGCGGATCTGGATTTCCAGATCACTGGTGGTCAGCTGAATTTGCGGCCCGGTCTTGCGGATCATCACGTTGGCCAGGATGGGCAGCGTGTGGCGGCGCTCAACGATGCCGGCAACTGATTGCAGAGCTGACAGCACTTTGTCTTGAGTGGCTTTGAGAACGATCATGTCTTTGCTTTCTTATCTTCTTAATTCTTTAATACAAATTAGTAGTAGTAGTAAGGGTTGCGACTATCTGTGGATATCGCTATTTTCCCCTTTTTTATCAAGCACTTGCGGACTGTTTAACTGTGTGTTGAGCCGCACTGACAGCAGCATGTAAAAAATGAACAACTTTCAAAAAATGCCGGGTTGTGTGGATAAGTCATAACTTGTTCAACAAATGTCCCCAGCTTTTCGGGGAGCCAGGGCTTGAAAGTTTTAAAAACAGTCCAAAAGCATCAGACTCCGTTTTAAAGCCCACACGATGAAAACTTTAGGGTTCCAATTATCAGCCTTTGAGCGTTTGTTCAAGCACATGCAGCTGCTGGTTGAGTTCGGTCATTTGTTGACGCTCGGCCGACATCTTGCGCACCGCGTGCAGCACTGTCGTATGGTCGCGCCCGCCAAAAAGTTCGCCGATCTCCGGCAGACTCTTTTGGGTCAACTCCTTGGCCAGGTACATGGCAATCTGGCGCGGCCTGGCAATGCTCGCCGGTCGCTTCTTCGAATACATGTCGGCAACTTTGATCTTGTAATAGTCCGCGACGGTTTTCTGGATATTTTCGACCGATATCTGGCGGTTCTGTATGGACAACAGGTCGCGCAGGGCTTCACGCGCCAGCTGGATCGAGATGTCCTTTTGATTGAATCGTGAATAAGCAAGAATCTTGCGCAGCGCGCCTTCAAGTTCGCGCACGTTGGAGCGCACGTTTTTAGCCACAAAAAAAGCGACCTCTTCGGGCATCGCGGTACCTTCGGCTTCGGCCTTGCGGATCAGGATGGCCACCCGCATTTCAAGCTCGGGCGGCTCGATGGCGACCGTCAAACCAGAATCAAATCGCGAAACCAGGCGCTCGTGGATGTCGGTCAGGCCTTTGGGATAGGTGTCGCTGGTCATCACAATGTGAGACTTTTTGGTCAGCAAGGCCTCAAAAGCATTGAAGAACTCTTCCTGCGTGCGGTCTTTGTTGGCAAAGAACTGAACGTCGTCGATCAGCAGCAGATCAAGCGAGTGGTAACGCTCTTTGAACTCGTCAAAAGTCTTGCGCTGGTAGGCTTTGACCACATCCGAGACAAACTGTTCGGCGTGGATGTAGAGAACTTTGGCGGCCGGGTTGTCGGCCAGCAATTTGTTGCCGATGGCGTGCATCAGGTGCGTCTTGCCCAGACCTACACCGCCGTAAATAAACAAGGGGTTGTAAAGCTGTCCCAGGCTGCTGGCCACATGCATGGCTGCAGCCCGGCCCATGCGGTTGGCCGTGCCTTCAATCAGAGTGTCAAAAGTCAGCGCTGTGTTGAGGCGATTTTTAAACGGGGCGTTGCCCAAGTCATCTGCAGCGCCTAGGCCAGCCGGTTCCGGCGCGCCCATGGCTTTGAAGTTTTGAGGTAGCGCGCTTGACTTGGTGGGGCCTTCACGCGGAGCGAGCGCTAACTCGAGCGTAATCGATTGACCGGTGACTTTTTCCAGCAGGGCCACAATGCGCGAGGCGTATTGAGCCCGTACCCAGTCCAGCTTGAAGCGGTTGCCGACCTGAATGGTGACCTTGCTCAGGTCTTTGGCGACCTCGGCAACCAGCGGTTTGATCCAGGTGTTGAACTGTTGCTCAGGCAGTTCCTGGGCCAGATGATCGACGCAGTTTTGCCATAGATCGTGGCTGGGGGACGGGCTGAAAACCTCACTCATGGATGACTTTGACGAAGGAATCGGGGCAGGTGAGGCAGCGGGCGAGCTTGTGGATATTGTCTTTGTTCGGCACCCACCATTGTAGTCCGGCGGGGCAGTTATCCACAAGCTGAAAGATGGGTTTTGGCGAGTCTTATCTCCGGATTTTCCCTCACCGATTGGGTCAGCCCGACGCACTGCTTCGGTGCGCGTACGGGCCGCAGACTGACGTTCTGCCCTCAGCCTTTACGCCAAGAAAGCAGGCTAACAGGTTGCCAGCCCTGAATAAATTTGCCATAATCATGGGTTTCCCTGATTCACAGGGGGTGTGCGCGTGCTGAAAAGCCGAAGAGACTGGGCATTGTCCGGACTTTGCACACCCGGCGGACCTTGAAAAGCTGGCAGCGCCGTGTTGCCACCAAGCTCACAAGAATCAATGCATTGCATGCAAGGGAAGATTTCTAGCTACCAGGACTGACCATGAAACGCACGTACCAGCCATCCAAAGTCAAGCGCGCACGCACGCACGGTTTTCTCACCCGCATGAAAACCCGTGGCGGCCGCGCTGTGATCTCCGCACGCCGCGCCAAGGGCCGCAAGCGTCTGGCCGTCTAAGACGCCGGTTCACTGCCTCACAGACGCTGGAATTGCAACGGCTTCAAACCCGGGCCCAGTTTCAGGCCGTGCTGGCGGGCACAACCATTGCCAGAAGCGAGCACTTTGCCTTGCATCGCAGTACGCTGGTATCTCAAGCGCCACCCGGTCCATCCGTTTTAATGGCCGTTGATGGGTTTGATGCGCGCCAATCGCCACTGTTTCCGGTGGCTGACCTCTGGTTGGGCGCGATGGTGCCCAAACGCTGGGCCAAACGGGCCGTCACCCGCAACGCCATCAAAAGGCAGATCTACACCGTGAGCGCCGATTTTTCACCCCCGCAACGCGAGGCCGCTTTTGTGGTCAGGCTGCGGCGTGATTTTTCGCGCAAGGTTTATTTAAGTGCCAGCTCAGACTTGCTGAAGCAGGCTGTGCGGACCGAATTGCTGCAACTCATGCAAGATGGCGCACGTCAACCATGAACGCGATGCCCAAGTTTTTGCGCGCCGTCATGGCTTTGCCGCAAAGCGCATTGATACTGCTGGTCAAAGGCTATCGCTTGCTGCTGAGCCCGTCGTTGGGGTCGGCCTGCCGCTTTGAGCCCAGTTGCTCGGCTTATTCCCTCGAATCCCTGCAGCGTCACGGCGCTTTAGCCGGCACCGGCCTCACGCTGTGGCGACTGGTGCGTTGCCACCCTTGGTGTGACGGCGGCCATGACCCGGTGCCGCAAAAGGCTTTTCCTCTTTTTTCCCGCCTGGTCACGCCCGTGACCGATACATCCTCTGAAAAGAAACCGTCATGAACGACATCCGGCGCACCATCTTGTGGGTGATATTTGGCTTCTCCATGGTTCTCCTGTGGGACCAGTGGCAAGTCTTCAACGGCCAGAAGCCGACCTTTTTCCCGCCTGCGACCACCAGCACCAAAGAACCGGCGGTCACTGTGGCACCGGCCAATGGTGTGCCCGCAGGTGTGGCCGCCGTTCCAGGTACCACGGCGCCAGTCGCTGCGGCCGTGCCAGGCACTGCGCCTGCCAGCGTCAGCGTTGACGCGCAACCGGCCGCCATCAAGAAAGAGCGCATCGTCATCAGCAACGACGTGCTGACGTTGAGTTTTGACACTGAAGGCGGCACCCTGGTGCGTTCGGTGTTCAGCAAGTACGCCGACATGACCGACAAGGCCAGCGGTTTTGTGCTGCTTGACGAAAGCAACAGCCGCGTTTACGTGGCCCAGTCCGGCCTGATCGGCGCGACTGGCGCTGGCGCCTTGCCCACACACAAGACCCTTATGACAGTGCTGCCCGGCGAGCGCACGCTCAAGGGCGGCCAGAACCAGCTGGAGTTGAAGTTCGAGTCGCCCGATGTCGGCGGCGTCAAGCTGGTCAAAACCTACACCCTCCCGCGCGGCGCTTACGACCTGAAAGTGCGCCACGAGATCATCAATACCGGCAGCGCGCCCGTGGCGCCGCAGCTGTACCTGCAACTGGTGCGCGACGGCAACAAGCCGGCGGGCGAGTCGGCTTTTTACTCCACCTTCACCGGCCCGGCCATTTACACCGAAGCCAAGAAATACCAGAAGGTTGAGTTCAGCGACATTGAGAAAAACAATGTTGATATTGAAAAGAAAGCCAGCAATGGTTATGTGGCCATGGTGCAGCATTACTTTGCATCCGCCTGGATGCTGGCCGATGGCTTGCCGCGCGATCTGTTCATGCGCAAGGTCGACAACAACCTGTATGCCGCCGGCATGATCACGCCGCTGGAAGCGATTGCCCCTGGCACCAGCAAAACCATCGAGGCCCGCATCTTTGTCGGTCCACAAGAAGAAAAGGTGTTGGAGGCCCTGGCGCCTGGTCTGGAGCTGGTCAAGGATTACGGTTGGCTGACCATCCTGGCCAAGCCCTTGTACTGGTTGCTTGATAAATTGCACAGCTTCATCCTCAACTGGGGTTGGGCCATCGTGGCCTTGGTGCTGCTGCTCAAGATCGCTTTTTACTGGCTCAATGCCAAGGCTTACGCCAGCATGGCCAAAATGAAGGCAGTCAATCCGAAGATCATGGAGATGCGCGAGCGGCTCAAAGACAAGCCGCAGGAAATGCAGGCGGCCATGATGAAGATTTACAAGGAAGAAAAAGTCAATCCGATGGGCGGCTGCTTCCCGATCATGGTGCAGATTCCGGTTTTCATTGCGCTGTACTGGGTGCTGCTGTCCAGTGTCGAAATGCGCAACGCCCCATGGGTCTTGTGGATTCATGACTTGTCGGCACCAGACCCCTACTACATTTTGCCAGTGCTCATGACGCTAACCACCATGCTGCAGACCGCTCTCAACCCGGCGCCGCCAGACCCGTTGCAGGCCAAGCTGATGTGGTTCATGCCGCTGATTTTCAGTGTGATGTTCTTCTTCTTTCCGGCCGGTCTGGTGCTGTACTGGATCACCAACAACGTGCTATCGATTGCCCAGCAGTGGGTCATCAACACGCGCATGGGTGTACCGCCGCAGTTCAACTTGCCGAAGTTCAAATAAAAAAAGGGCCGCGAAGCGGCCCTTTGAGTTGATGCCAGCGCTTAGTGTGCAGGTTGCCACAAAATAAACGCCATGCTCGCACGCCACCACGATCCGATTGTCGCTATTGCCACCGCGCCGGGGCGCGGCGCAGTCGGCATTGTGCGTATCTCGGGCAAGGCGATTGCGCCCATCATGCAAGCCCTGTTCGGCAAGCACATGGCGCCACGGCAGGCCAGCTACCTGCCGTTTCGTGATGCACAAGGCCAGCCCATAGACCAGGGCCTGGCGCTGTATTTCCCGGCACCGCATTCCTACACCGGCGAGGACGTGCTCGAGCTGCAAGCCCATGGCGGGCCTGTCGTGCTGCAGTTGTTGCTGGCGCGCTGCCTGCAAGCCGCGAACGAGACCGATGCCGCGACCGGCTTGCCGTGCTTGCCCGGCCTGCGCGTGGCGCAGCCCGGCGAATTCACCGAGCGCGCTTTCTTGAACGACAAGATCGACCTGGCACAGGCTGAAGCGATTGCTGACCTGATAGACGCCAGCACCGAGATCGCCGCACGCTCGGCTGCGCGCTCTCTCTCTGGCGAGTTCTCCAAAGAAGTCGAGGCCTTGTTAGCCAAGTTGATTCATCTGCGCATGCTGGTCGAGGCCACGCTGGACTTTCCCGAAGAAGACATCGACTTTTTGCAGCAAGCCGATGCCAGCGGCCAACTGCAGCGCTTGCAAGCTAAGCTGGACGGTGTGATGCAGCGCGCCACGCAAGGCGCTATCTTGCGCGAGGGCATCAAGGTGGTGATTGCCGGGCAGCCCAACGCCGGCAAAAGCTCGCTGCTCAATGCGCTGGCCGGTGCCGAGCTCGCCATCGTCACACCAATCGCCGGCACCACGCGCGACAAGGTCTCGCAGCTGATTCAAATTGACGGCGTGCCCTTGCATGTAGTTGACACAGCAGGCTTGCGAGACCGTGATGCGCCTGGCATCGACGAGGTTGAAAAAATCGGCATCACCCGCGCCTGGGGGGAGATTGACAGCGCGGATGCGGTGCTGTTTCTGCACGACCTTACACGCCAGCACACGCCCGAAGATCCGGCGCTGGCCGCGGCATACATCGCCGGTGACGCCGACATTCAGGCCGCACTGGCGACCAGATTGCCGGCCGCCACGCCGGTAATCCATGTCTGGAACAAGATTGACTCAGCACCCGAAGTGGTGTTGCAGGAACAAAATAACGTTGCCGCCGGCAGAGTGCAGATATCCGCCAAAACAGGTGCGGGGCTGCAAGCCTTGCGCGAACAATTGCTGAAAGTGGTGGGTTGGCAATCGGCGCCCGAAGGTGTGTTCATGGCGCGTGAACGCCACGTGCAGGCATTGCATGAAGTAGCGATGCAACTGGCACGGGCCGGTGCGCAACTGGCCGCCAGACAGCCTTCACTGGACCTGCTGGCCGAAGACCTGCGTCAGGCCCAGCGCGCACTCAGCGAGATCACCGGCGAGTTCACGCCCGACGAATTGCTGGGCGAAATATTCTCGAAATTCTGCATCGGTAAATAAGCCGCGAACGGCTTGGGGTGGGCCCGTCGCCGCAAGCGTCAATGACCGCTGAAGTCAATCAACGTGAAGAGCGGCAAACCTGCAGCACGCAGCTTGTCCGAGCCGCCGAGCTCGGGCAAGTCCACAATCGCTGCGCCCTCCATGACGTGTGCCCCCAGCTTTTCGAGCAGCTTGCGGCCGGCCATCATGGTGCCGCCGGTGGCAATCAGGTCGTCAATCAGCAGCACCTTGTGGCCCGGCAAGACCGCATCGGTGTGAAGCTCGACGGTGGCGCTGCCGTATTCGAGCTCGTAGGTTTCCTGCACCGTGGTGAAAGGCAACTTGCCTTTTTTCCGGATGGGTACAAAGCCGACATTGAGCTCGTAGGCAATCACGGCGCCCAGAATGAAACCGCGCGCGTCCAGCCCGGCCACCACGTCGGGCCGCAACGCCGGGTCCATGTAGCGGTGAACAAATGCGTCGATCAGCACGCGGAACACCTTGGGGTTTTGCAAGAGCGGCGTGATGTCGCGAAATTGCACGCCCGGAGCCGGCCAGTTGGGCACGGTGCGGATGTGGCTGCGCAGGTAGTCGCTGACGGTTTTCTGGGCCAGCGTGGCGGGTGCGGAGGGCGAGTGGGGCATGTTCAAAAACGCGGTTGGAATTCAAGCCATAAAGGCCAAGGAGCGCGCCAGCAGACGGCCGTTGGACGCAACGACGAAAGCCTCGCCAATGGCCGCCCACTCGCCGGTGAGCGCAGTGATGTTAACTTGGTGCGTGACCCAGACTTCAAACTGGCCGGCTGGAATGGTCAGCAAGCGCTGCCGCAGCAGCTGGGTTTGCGCCGGCTGGCGGTTGTTGTCATCGAAGGTCGAGTTCAGCGCCGGCCAAACCGTGTGTTCTCCAAAGGCCAGTGTGGCGGTGTCGCGGCATCGGCACCAGGCGCTGGAGTGCACGCTGCGGGCTTGCATCGCCTGTGCCTTGAACCATTGGCCGATACGGCGCGACTGGGCGCGGCCGGTGTCGCTGAGCAAGCGCTGCGTGCTGCAATCCCCCAGGCGGAAGTTGGGCGGGTCGCCAATGCCGGCTTCTGTCGCGGCATGACGAAACAGCACGGCGCAGCCACCGGCGCGCAACAAGTCTGACAGCGACCGTGCTTCACGTGCTTCGGTCGTGCCTTGTGCATAAAGACCAGGCCAGCTGCCGGCTGCCAACAGGGCGAGTGCATGACGCCGGTTCACAGTGAGCGCCCACGCAGGAGTTTTTCTTCAGCCAGCGCCAGCGCTTCGGGCTTGCCCGACAGCACCAGGGTGTCGCCGCTTTCAAGCAGCATGCCGGCTGACAGCGGCAGGGTTTGTCCGTTGCTGCGCCGCAGGCTTACCAGCCGCACGCCGATAGTGTCAAACGCCATGTCAGCCAGCGAGCACCCTGCGGTCTTGAGGGCTGGCGGCAGTGTGATGGTGGACAGGCGCTCTTGCTCAAGCTCTTCCACGGTGTCGTCGTCGGCGCCATGAAAATAACCGCGCAGCAGTTTGTAGCGCTGATCGCGCTGCGCTTGCACCAGATGCAACACCCGGCGCACCGGCACCCCGACCAAGGCCAGCGCATGGCTGGCCAGCATCAGGCTGCCTTCAATGGCTTCGGGTACCACTTCGGTGGCACCGGCTGCGCGCAATTTTTCCAGATCCAGGTCATCAACCGTGCGCACGATGACTGGCACCGTGGGCGCGTGGGCGTGTATGTGGGCCAGCACCTTCATGGCGCTGGCAGTGTCCAGGTAAGTCACCACCACGGCGCTGGCGCGGGCCAGGCCGGCGGCCATCAGCGACGGCAAGCGAACGGCGTCACCAAACACCACCGACTCGCCCGCGGCGGCGGCCTGGCGCACGCGGTCCGGGTCCAGGTCCAGCGCGATGTAGGGAATGCTTTCACCGCTGAGCATTCGGCCCAGGTTCTGGCCGCAACGGCCATAGCCGCAAATGATGACGTGCTGGCTGGTATTGATGCTCTTGCGCGCAATGCGGGTCATTTGCAGCGACTGCTGCAGCCATTCGCTGCTGACCAGTTTCATGACAATGGCGTTGCTCCACATGATGATGAAAGGCGTGGCCAGCATCGACAGCACCATGGCGGCCAGCACCGGGTTGAGCAATGAGGCAGGCACCAAACGGCTTTCCTGCGCCAGAGTCAGCAACACAAAACCGAATTCGCCGGCCTGCGCCAGGTACAGGCCGGTGCGCAGCGCCACGCCGTCGGTGGCGCCCAGCGCTTTGGCCAGCACGGTCACCAGCACCAGCTTGAAGAGCACCGGCAATAGCAACAAGGCCAGCACCAGCGGCCAGTGGTTGGCCACTTCGCGCCAGTCCAGCATCATGCCGATGCTGATGAAGAACAGACCCAGCAGCACATCATGAAAAGGACGGATGTCTGTTTCCACCTGGTGCTTGTATTCGGTCTCAGAAATCAGCATGCCGGCAATGAAGGCGCCGAGTGCCAGACTCAAGCCCGCCAGCTCGGTCAGCCAGGCCAGGCTCAGCGTGACCAGCAGCAAATTGAGCACAAACAGCTCTTCGCTCTTGCGCCTGGCCACCAGTGTCAGCCACCAGCGCATTAGGCGCTGCCCGCCCGTTAAAAGCAGCCCGACCAGCACGCTGGCTTTGAGTAGCGCCAGGCCCAGCGCCGAAAAAAGCTGCTCGGGCGGCGAGCCCAGTGCTGGAATCAGCACCAGCAGTGGCACCACCGCCAAGTCCTGAAACAGCAAAACGCCCATGACGCGCTTGCCATGCTCGGACTCCAGCTCCAGCCGTTCGGACAGCAGCTTGACGACCAGCGCCGTGCTGCTCATGGCCACGGCACCCGACAGGGCCACGGCCGTTTGCCAGCTCATGTTGAACCAGCCCGGCAGCGCTGCAGCCAGCAGCAAGGCACCAGCCACCACCAGCAGCATGGTCAGCACGACCTGAAACAAACCCAAACCAAACACATGGCGGCGCATGGAGCGCAGCTTGGGCAGGTTGAACTCCAGCCCGATCACGAACATGAGAAAAACCACACCGAACTCGCCGAGATGGCGCACGCCGGCCTCGTCTTGTGCCAGCCCGAGCGCGTTGGGGCCGATGATCACGCCCACCATCAGGTAACCCAGCATGGGCGGCAGCTTCAGCGAACGGCACGCCACCACGCCGAGCACCGCGGCCAGCAGGTAAAAAAGCGTGAGTTCGAGGCCGGTCATCCGGCCATGGTAGCTGATGGTTTTGACACTTGCGCCGCGTACGGGATGGCGCTCTATAGAATGAGCCCATGACATTTGAACGGACCGGCTTTGACCCGGCGCAAGCGCTGGCGCTGGCCCGACAGACCTTTGAAATCGAGGCTGCAGCGGTGCTGGGCCTGGCCGCGCGCGTAGGCCCTGAGTTTGCTAACGCGGTGCAAGCCATGTTGCTTTGCAAAGGCCGCGTGGTCGTGATGGGCATGGGCAAGAGCGGCCACATCGGCCGCAAGATTGCCGCCACCCTGGCCTCCACCGGCACGCCGGCCATGTTTGTGCACCCCGGTGAAGCCAGCCACGGCGACCTGGGCATGATCACTGCGGCCGACGTGGTACTGGCCATTTCCAACAGCGGCGAAAGCGAAGAGCTCACCGCCATCTTGCCCACCTTGCGCCGGCTGCAGGTGGTGCTGGTGGCGCTGACCGGCGGTGTGCAGTCGGCGCTGGCCCGGCATGCGGACCTGGTGCTGGACACCAGCGTGGCCCAGGAGGCCTGCCCGCTCAACCTCGCCCCCACCGCCAGTACCACAGCACAGTTGGCCATGGGCGATGCGCTGGCCGTTGCCCTGCTGGAGGCGCGCGGTTTCAAACCCGAAGACTTTGCCCGTTCGCACCCCGGCGGCGCGCTGGGACGCAAGTTGCTCACGCTGGTAGCCGACGTCATGCGCCACGGTGACGCTGTGCCTGCGGTGCGGCCCGACGCCAGCCTGGACGAGCTGATGCGCGAGATGAGTGTCAAGGGCCTGGGCGCCTCGGCGGTGACCGATGTGCAGCATCATGTGCTGGGCATCTTCACCGATGGCGATTTGCGCCGGCTGATTGAAAAAGGCGTGGACCTGCGTGCTATGCGCGCAGCCGACGTGATGCAGGCCAGCCCGCGCACATTGAGCGCCGGCGCGCTGGCCGTGGACGCCGCGGCCCTGATGGAGCAGCACCGCATCACCAGCGTGCTGGTGCTCGATGAAGCGGGTCGCCTGTGCGGCGCGCTCAACACCAACGACCTGATGCGCGCGAAGGTGATCTGATGGACGACACCACAGGCCCCGGGCTGCTGGCGCTACGTCCGGCACTGAACTTTGCGCCGGAGCTGTTGCTGCGCGCGCAAGGCGTGAAAATCGCTTTCTTTGACGTTGACGGCGTGCTCACCGACGGCGGCTTGTATTTCAGCGAACACGGCCCACAACACGCCACGCAAAGCCCTGGGCAGCTTTACGCGGCCGGCGAAAGCATCAAGCGCTTCAGCACCCTCGACGGCCATGGGCTCAAGATGCTGCAAAAAGCCGGCATCACACCAGTCATCATCACCGGCCGCGACAGCGTGGTGCTGCGCGCCCGTCTGCATGCGCTGGGCATCACGCACGCGCACTTCGGCACCGAAGACAAACGCCCCGCTGCCGAACAAACCCTCAAAACCCTGGGCTGTGACTGGCAGCAAGCCGCCGCCATGGGCGACGACTGGCCCGACCTGCCGGTGATGCGGCGCGCCGCCCTGAGTTGCGCGCCGGCCAACGCGCATGCAGAGGTCAAGGCGGTGGCGCATCACGTGACCCAGTCCGCCGGCGGTCACGGCGCGGCCCGCGAAATGTGCGACCTGCTGCTGGTGGCCAGCGGCCGCTATGCCGGCTTGCTGGCGGCCTACGCAGCATGAGCGCCCTCATGCCTGTGCCCGTCCCCGTGGCCCGCACGCGCAGTGCCCGTGATGGTCTAGGCGCAGTGCTTCGCTTGTGGGAGCGGCTGTCCATGTATTTGCCCCTGTTGCTGATGGCTCTGCTGGCCCTTGGCACTTACTGGCTGGTGCGCAACACACCGCTGGCCCCGGTCGCCGAGCCGGCACGGGCGGCAACGCATGAGGTCGACTATTTCATGCGCCGCGTCACGGTCAAGACCTTTGACGACACGGGTCGGCTCAAGTCCGAAATTTTTGGTACCGAAGCGCGGCATTTTGCAGACACCGAGACCCTGGAAATCGACCAGGTCCGTATGCGCGCTGTCAACCCGCAGGGCTTGCTGACCACGGCTACGGCCAACCGCGCCCTGAGCAACGACGCCGGCAATGAAGTCCAGCTCATTGGCAACGCCCTGGTGATCCGGGAGTCCCATCAGCAAGCCGATGGCACATGGCTGCCGCGGCTGGAGTTCCGCGGCGAGTTCCTGCATGTCTTCATGGATGACGAGCGCGTCAAGTCGCACCTGCCCGTGGTACTCACGCGAGGCCAGGACCAATTTCGCGGTGACACCCTGGCCTATGACAACCTCAGTCAGGTGGCGGACCTGCAAGGCCGCGTCAAAGGAGTCTTGATGCCCCGCCGTGCACCCCCCGCCAAGGCGCCTGCGCGCTAGGTTTCGGCAACGCCATGCCTGTGTCAAAGCCGCCCCTTGTCTTCATCACCGGCGCCTCCAGCGGCATTGGTCAGGCGCTGGCGCTGCGTTACCACCAGGCTGGCTTTGCGCTGGCGCTGTCGGCGCGGCGTACGGCGGCCTTGCAGGACTGGGCGGACAACCTGGGTCTGGGGCCGGAACGCTGCGGTATTTACGGCGCCGATGTCGCTGATGCCGACAGCATCGTGGCCGCCGGCCAGGCTTGTCTGACGCGCCAGGGGGTGCCCGATGTGGTGATCGCTAACGCTGGCATCAGCATCGGCGTGGACACGGCGATGCGCTCAGACCTGGACGCCATGCGCCAGACTTTTGCCACCAACAACCTGGGCATGGCTGCCACCTTTCATCCCTTCATGGACCCTATGGTCAGCCGCGGCACCGGCAGCCTGGTGGGCATTGCCAGCGTGGCGGGCATACGCGGCCTGCCCGGTCACGGCGCGTATTGCGCCAGCAAGGCGGCGGTTATCAGCTACTGCGAAAGTCTGCGCGGCGAACTGCGAGCGACGGGCGTCAAGGTCACCACCATCAGCCCCGGTTACATCGACACCCCGCTGACGCGGCAAAACCGCTATGCCATGCCCTTCCTGATGGCGCCGGACAAGTTTGCCGAGCAGGCTTATGCAGCCATCGCGGCGGGCGCCAGTTACCGCGTCATCCCCTGGCAGATGGCAGCCGTGGCCAAGCTGCTGCGGGTCTTGCCCGATGCGCTGCTGGACCGCGCATTGGCCGGCCGGCCACGCAAGCATCGCGCGCCCCCGGGCTGAGAGCCCCAAAGCAAAAAGGCTTCAAAACCGGAGTCTTGAAGCCTTTGAATGGATGAACGAGGGCTTAGTAGCCGCCGCGTCCACCGCCACCGCCACCACCGCCGCCACCACCGGAACGGCCGCCACCGGAGCCGCCACCGGAGCCGCCACCGCCGTAAGGGCTGCGGAAACCACCGTCAGAGCCGCCACCGCCACCGCCGCCGTAGCCGCCGCCACCTGAACGGCCGCCACCGCCACCGCCACCGCCGCCGTAGCCGCCACCGCCGGAGCGGTCACCGCCACCGCCATAGCCGCCACCGCCATAGCCGCCACCGCCACCGAAGCCGCCGGTGCGTGGAGGACGTGCTTCCATAGGACGGGCTTCGTTCACGACAACGCTACGGCCGCCCAAAGGCTGACCATTCATGCCGTTGATAGCTGCCTGGGCTTCAGCATCGCTGCCCATTTCAACAAAGCCAAAGCCTTTGGAGCGACCAGTGTCGCGCTCCATCATGACTTTGGCGCTGGTGACAGAGCCGAACTGGCCAAAAGATTGTTGCAGGTCTTCGTCGCGTACCGTGTAAGGCAGGTTGCCGACGTAAAGTTTGTTGCCCATGGAGGGACTCCTCTAAAACACAAAAACAAAAGCGATGGGGTCCCGAAAGCACAACAAAACTAAAAGTAACCGCTGTAGCGCGCGAAACTGACCGATCACCTAACCAATGCAAGTGGCTGCCACTTGCAAGCGTAGATTATGCGCCAGTTCATTTAAATACAAGCGATATTTGCAACTTAAGCAGGGTATTGGTATAAGCCCTGACAGGGGCAAAGGGTGGTTTGTTACAAATAAAATACACCCATTCGCAGGGGGCACCTGAATAAGTCTTCAGAAGCCGTTTTAAACCAAGCGCCGTAACCCGCCTGATTTAAATGAAGGAAAGCCGGCCTTATTAATAAAGCCGGCCATCTGCCGGCTTCGGGGTTTACCAATTGACCTCCCGGTCGGGGGTCGCGCCAATGCGGTGAATAGAAAGATCGGCGCCTTCAAACTCTTCTTCCTGACTTAGACGCAAGCCGCTGACAGCCTTGATCAGACCATAAACCGCAAAACCACTGACCAGCGCCCAGCCCACGCCCATGGCGGTGCCGATGATTTGCGCGCCCAGGCTGACGCCGCCCAGACCGCCCATCGCTTTGAGGCCGAAAATGCCGGCGGCCACACCGCCCCAGGCGCCGCACAGGCCGTGCAAAGGCCAGACACCCAGCACGTCGTCGATCTTCCATTTGTTTTGCGTTAACGTGAACAT
>JBIKHR010000017.1:0-17256 GCA_044362035.1 Polaromonas sp.
GGTGGTGCTGGCCGCGCAACAAGCCGAGCCCGCATTGCGCAACCAGGGCCAGCGGCTTTTCAGCGGCGCCTGCGCGTCTTGTCACCATGACGGCGACGGTCCGCGTCTGCTGGGCGTCAACACACCACTGGCCCTGAACAGCAATCTGCACAGCACGCGGCCCGACAACCTGATTCGCAACATCCTCGACGGCATCCGCACGCCGGCCACCGTCGACATCGGTTTCATGCCGGCCTTCAGGTACAGCCTGAGCGACGAGCAGGTGGCGGCACTGGCCGGCTACATGCGCAGCCGCTACGCCCCGGGGCAGCCGGCCTGGGCGGATTTACCGCAAACCGTCAGCCGCCTGCGGGCTTTGCCAGGTTCGCATTGACGATCTGAATTACCTATTTAAAACAGGGTATTTTTCATGTGGCGTACGCTACACATTTCATGTAGTATGCCCTACATTAAATTATTCACCGACACTCAGGAGATCGCATGTACGACGTATTTCAGACCGAAAAACTGATTGAACTCTGGCTGACAGAGGACATTGGACATTGCGACCTGACAGTTCAATTGATGGTGGCTGAAGACACCATCGGCACCTTCCACATGAATGCACGTGAACCCATGCATGTGGCCGGCATCGATGTAGCGGCCCGTGTGTTTTGCAAATACGACCCGCAACTCAAGGTCACGCGTTTTGTCAAAGACGGCGACAAGGTGGACAAAGGCACACGGCTGCTGACCGTGACCGGCCCGGCGCGCAGCATTTTGACGGCAGAGCGCACCGCCCTCAATATCTCCCAGCGCCTGTGCGGCATCGCCACCGAAACCGCACGCTACAACGCTGAAATCGCCGGCACCAACACCCGCCTGATTGATTCGCGCAAGACCACGCCCGGCCTGCGCATGCTGGAAAAGCACGCTGTCGTTTGCGGCGGCGGGCTGAACCACCGGCTGGGGCTGGACAACGGCGTCATGCTCAAGGACAACCACATCGTGGTGTCCGGCGGCATTGCCAAGGCGGTGGCCAGCGCGCGCAAACTGCTGCCCATCCTCACCAAGATTGAAGTTGAATGCGACCGCGTCGAGCAAGTGACTGAGGCCCTGCAAGCCGGTGCCGATGTCATCATGCTGGACAACATGGCGCTGGAAGATATGCGCACCGCGGTGAGCATGGTGGCCGGCAAAGCGAAGATCGAAGCCTCGGGCGGCATCAACTTCAAGACCATCCGGGCGATTGCTGAAACCGGCGTGGACTACATCTCCACCAGCAAGATCACCCAGGCCGCGCCACCGGTCGACATCGGTCTGGACGACTGAGGAAAGCAGACGGGAATCGCGATGCCAGGCAAGTTCTTTTTTGTGGTGGGCCCCAGCGGCGCCGGCAAAGACAGCCTGTTGCTGGGCGTGCAGCCTTTGTTGCCGCCGGGTGAATTCATCTTTGCGCGCCGCGTCATCACGCGCCAGGCTATGGCGCACACCGAAGACCACGACAGCTGCTCCGAGGCTGACTTTCTGCTGCGCGAACAAAAAGGCGACTTCCTCATCACCTGGCAAGCCCACGGTCTGATGTACGGCTTGCCGGCCACTTTGCGTGATGCGATTGCCAGGGGCGTCCATGTGATTGCCAACGGTTCGCGCAACATGATCACCGAGTTGCAGCGCAAAGTCCCAACCCTCCAGGTGATCGAGGTCAATGCGCCTGTTGACGTGCTGCGCAGCCGCTTGAGCGCCCGCAGCCGGGAAACCCCTGAAGAAATTGAGCGGCGTCTTGAGCGCTCATCGCTGGCCTTGCCCGACGGCGTGCCCAGCGTACGCGTGATGAATGACCTGAGCCTGGAGATCGGCGTCAGCCGGCTCAAAGCGGCCTTGCTGCTGGATACCGTCCCGCCGGCGCAGCCTGCGCACTTTTTGTACCAGAAGATTGGCGGTGCCGTCCTGAGTCGCGACAGCTACGCGCAGCTCTTGCCCGCCATCATTCGTGGTGGGTTTCCGCTGGCTGATGTGCAGGCTTTTCTGGTCGCCTGCACACAGCATCTGACGCATGACGAAATCGTCAGTCTCGCGCATGCGCGCACCTTGCTGTATCCGCGCCTGGCCTGGCCCCAAGCTATGGTGGTGGACAAGCATTCGATGGGCGGCATTCCGGGCAGCCGGGTCACCATGGTGGTCATTCCCATCGTGGCGGCGCATGGTTTGCTGATTCCCAAAACATCTTCCCGCGCTATCACCTCGGCGGCCGGTACCGCCGATGCGATGGAAGTGCTGGCCAGAGTGGACCTGGACTTCAACGAAGTTCAGGCCTGTGTGAGCGCCACCAATGGCTGCATTGCCTGGAACGGCAAGCTCAATCATTCGGTGCTGGATGACGCCATCAACCCTATCGTCAGGCCTTTCGGGCTGGACACCCGCAATTGGTCGGTTGCGTCCATCCTGTCCAAAAAATTCACGGCTGGCGCCACGCATGTGGTCATCGACATTCCCTACGCCGGCAGTGGCAAGGTCAAGTCTCTCGAAGACGCCAACGACCTGGCCCGCTTGTTTGAAAGTGTGGGCAACGCGCTGGGCCTGGTGGTCAGGGCTTTCCCCACTGATGGCAGCGGCCCCATTGGCTGCGGCATCGGCCCTGCGCTGGAAGCCCGCGACGTGATGCAGGTGCTCGACAACCATCCGCAAGCGCCGGCGGACTTGCTGGCCAAGTCACTTTTCTTTGCAGCGCATATTCTGGCGCTCGACCCCGCAGTGGGTAGTTTTGAAAACGGCCACCGGCTGGCCACCGAACTGTTGCAGTCGGGCGCAGCGCGCAGGCGCATGGATGCCATCGTCGCGCAACAAGGTCTTGTGCCGGCTGACAGCCAGGCCACGCAACAGGTCGAAGTGCGGTCCGGCCAGGCCGGGCTGGTGCGCGCCATTGATGGCGGCATCATTTCAGGCATTGCGCGACTGGCCGGCGCGCCAAGCCTGAAACTTGCGGGTGTTGATCTCAAGAAGTCCGTCGGGGACAAGGTGCAAAAAGGTGAACTTCTTTACCTGATACAAGGCACCGACACGGGGCAATTGCAGCTTGCAAGTGCACTGGCCGCCCACAACCATGGCTACGCGCTAGAGGCCTGAAATGCACCAGACCCCGTCAAATAAATTCGTCTACCAGGGGTTGCCAGATGATCTCCAGTTCCTGGTTCATCGAACGGGACAACCCATCCATGTCAGGCCACAAGGAGGCGTAGGTGATGTTCATGCGGTAGAGCTCTTTCATGGCCTCTTGCCGCACCGATTTGTCCAGCACCAGCTGCACCAGCAAAGACTCACCTTCCGCGCTGTAGCTGGCCAGCAGTTCGTCCAGTGTTTTTTCCAGCTGACCGGGCACCACGAACAGGCCGGACTGCGCGATCAGCCGCTGGTCCATCTCAGACGGCTCACCAAACCAGATAAGCGGCAAATGGTTGTCAAAGAAATACTTATCAAAGTTGTGTGGCACCCGTGGGTCAATGGTCTGGCGGGTGAGCGCGGGGTCAAAGCGCGGCGCGCGGTGCCACAGCACGGGCGTGTTCAGGGCGTAGACCACGCTGTCGTTGTAGGCCGACTCCAAAGCAAAAAATGCCGCCACAAAGGGCGATTTTGTGAAGTCCAGCAAACGCGTGGCGCCGCCGTGATGCTGCATCATGGCCAGGCAGCGCAAATCGTTTTGCAGCAGGTTGGGGTCCGTCACATGAACGTGCGCTTTTCTGCGAAAAATACGCAATGTGCGTCGCTCCAGCAAAGGCCAGAGCTGGCGCTTGTCCGAAAAGCGCATGAGTCGCCGCGACAGCGAGCTGAGCAAGGGCAGGTCGGCGCGCGGCTGCCCCCGAAAAGCCCACTGGTCAAGCTGCGAGACCTGGTCCAGAAACTCGGCCCAGCTGTGGATATGAATGGTTTTCACTGCAGTCAACCTGTCGCACCAATGATTTTGGCAACCTGATGTTACGACAGCCTTTTCACGTTTTTTTCAACCAAGGAGTGCTCATGTACAAGCTCAACAAGATGCGAGTGTCAGTCGGATTGGCGTTCTCGATGATGGCGGTTTCTACCGGCTGGGCGCAAAACGCCGAACCGGTGCAAAACTTCCCCAGCAAGCCCATCACCGTGGTCGTGACATTCCCGCCGGGGGGTGGCACAGACATTCTGGCGCGCCTGCTCGGGACCCATTTCACCGAAGCCTTCGGTCAGTCGGCCCTTGTGGAAAACCGCGCCGGCGCCAGCGGCAACGTGGGCGCCAAGCTTGTGGCCGACAAAGCGCCGGATGGTTATTCGTTGTTGATGGTGAACAGCTCCTACGCCATCAACCCCGGTGTTTTCAGCAACATGCCTTTTGATCCCAAAAAGGATTTGTCGCCCATCATCAACGTGGCTTTTATACCCTCCGTGATCGTGGTGCCGGCCGACTCGCCTTACAAGCAACTCTCAGCGCTCATTGCCGCGGCCAAGCCGGCCAAAAATTCGGTGTCCTTCGGCTCTTGCGGCAATGGCACACCCCAGCACCTGGCCGGGGCGGTGATCAATATCAATGGCAAGGTCAACATGACGCATGTGCCCTACGCGGGTTGCGGTCCGGCCTTGCGCGATGTGATGGGCGGCCAGGTCCCGATGGCCATCATCACCGCGTCCAGCGCAGCACCCCACATCAAGTCGGGCAAGCTGCTGGCGCTGGGCATCACCTCGGCCGAAAGAACCTTGCAGCTGCCCGCAGTCCCGACGGTCGCCGAGCAAGGTTTCCCCGGCTACCAGATCAACCAGTGGCATGGACTGATGGTGCCATCCCAGACCTCGCCCGCCTTGCAAGCCAAGCTGTACGAGCGCGTGATGAAAATCGTTCAGATGCCGGATGTCAAAGAAAAACTGATCTCGATGGGCTACACCCCCGCGTATGACGACCCGGCGGCTTTCAAGAAAATTGTGCACGAAGACATTGACCGCTTTTCCAGCCTGACCAAAACCCTGGGCCTGAAGTTGGATTGATGCAGCACCATGCCGCCAAGCGCGGCATGGGCGCCTGACGCAAAATGGGGGTATGAAAAAAATCCTCGTTTTAGGCGGTACCGGCTTCGTCGGCCGCCATGTCTGTGAAAAGCTCGTCAGCGCCGGCTGCCAGGTCACGGTGCCGACGCGCCAGCGGCCCAACGCCAATGCCATCGCCATGCTGCCCACGCTCACCGTTCTGGAGGCCAACATCCATGACGCGGCGGCGCTGCAAGCACTGGTACAGGGGCAGGACGCCGTGGTCAACCTGGTGGCCATCCTGCAAGGCCATGAAGCCGCCTTTGACAAGGCGCATGTGGAGCTACCCGAAAAAATCGCTCGGGCCTGTCAGGCGGCCGGCGTGCGCCGTCTGGTGCATGTCAGCGCCCTGGGGGCTGATGCACGCAACCCTGCGGGCTTGCCCTCCATGTACCTGCGCAGCAAGAGCCGCGGTGAGCAGGTGCTGCACCACGCCAACCTGGACTTGACCATCCTGCGGCCCAGTGTGATCTTTGGTGCCGAGGATAAATTCCTCAATGTCTTTGCGCATTTGCAGCAATTTTTACCTTTTATGCCGCTGGCCGGCGCACAAGCCCTGTTCCAGCCGGTCTGGGTTGAAGACGTTGCCAGCGCTGTGGTGCAAGCCCTGCAAAGCCAGTACAGCCACGCCAGCATGGGCCAGACCTACGAGGCCTGCGGGCCGGATACTTTTTCGCTCAAGCAGCTGGTGCAACTGGCCGCCCGTTATGCCGGCGTCAACGGCGGCCGCGGCCGGCCGGTGATCGCATTGCCCGATGCCGTGGCACGCGTGCAAGCCCGGCTGATGGAACTCATGCCCGGCGAGCCGGTGCTCAGCCGCGACAACCTCGACTCGATGAAAGTGCCCAACGTGGCCACCGGCCATTTTCCGGGCCTGCGCGCACTGGGCATCACGCCCGCCGCCCTGAGCGCCATCGCGCCCGGCTACCTGGGCGATCGCGGTCCGCGCAGTGACCTGACACTCAAACGCAAGACCGCCGGACGGTTTTAGGTCCACCATGCTCAAGCTCTACATCGGTAACAAGAACTACTCGTCCTGGTCCATGCGTCCCTGGGTTTTGCTCACACAGGCTGGCATTGCCTTTGAAGAAGTCATGGCGCGCTTTGACTCTTTCGCAACCGACTCGGACTTCAAAAAAATCATCGGCCCCGTCAGCCCAGTCGGCAAGGTGCCGGCGCTGGTCGATGGCGACTTGGTGGTCTGGGACACGCTGGCGATCGCCGAGTACCTGGCTGAAAAGTTTCCGGACAAACAGCTTTGGCCGGCAGACATCCAGGCCCGCGCGCGCGCCCGCAGCATCTGCGCCGAAATGCACAGCGGCTTTGCCGCCTTGCGCAGCGCTTGCCCGATGAACATCGAGGCCAGCCTACCTGAGATTGGCCAATTGGCCTGGCGCGACAAACCTGCCGTGCGCGCCGATGTGGCGCGGCTGGTGGCCATGTGGAACGAGCTGCTGGCACAGCACGGCGGCCCCATGCTGTTTGGCGCCTTCAGCGTGGCTGACGCCTACTTTGCGCCGGTGGTGATGCGCCTCAAAGGTTATGCGTTGCCGGTACCTGATGACATCGTCGCTTACATGGCGCGCGTCTGCGCGCTGCCCGGCGTCAAAGCCTGGATGGATGGCGCGCTGGCCGAGCATGATTTCCGTGATTTCGAGGAGCCTTTTCGGCTCCATCGCTGACCTGCCCCGGGCCGCTGGCGCCAGGGTCGGCTGAACCTACACTTGGCGCATGGACATTTTCATGGTCGGCGGTGCGGTTCGCGATGCCTTGCTGGGCTTACCGGTGCAAGACCGCGACTGGGTCGTGGTGGGTGCCACGCCCGAAGCGCTGGTAGCGCAGGGCTATGTGCCGGTCGGTAAGGACTTTCCGGTGTTTTTGCATCCGGTCAGCCGTGAGGAATATGCGCTGGCCCGCACTGAACGCAAGACGGCCCAGGGTTACCGCGGTTTTGCCGTGCATGCCGCCCCGGATGTCACGCTTGAAGAAGACCTGGCCCGGCGTGACCTGACCGTCAATGCCATCGCGCAGGGAGCAGACGGCTCGCTGACAGACCCCTTCGGCGGCCAGCGCGACATCGCTGCCCGCGTGCTGCGCCATGTCACTGAAGCCTTTGCCGAAGACCCGGTGCGCATTCTTCGTGTGGCGCGTTTTGCCGCGCGCTTTCCTGACTTCAGCATTGCGCCCGACACCCTGGCGCTGATGCATCGCATGGTGGCTGAGGGCGAAGTCGATGCGCTGGTACCCGAGCGCGTCTGGCAGGAACTCTCACGCGGGCTGATGGCGCAGCAGCCCTCCCGCATGTTCGAGGTGCTGCGCGCGTGCGGCGCACTGCACAAGCTGCTGCCCGAAGTCGCCCGGCTCTGGGGCGTGCCGCAGCGCGCCGAATACCACCCCGAAGTGGACACCGGCGTGCACCTCATGATGGTGCTCGACATGGCGGCGCAACTGCAGGCACCACTGACGGTGCGCTTTGCCTGCCTGGGCCACGACCTGGGCAAGGGCGCCACGCCGGTGGACGAGTGGCCGCGGCACATTGGCCATGAAGAGCGCGGCGCCCGCCTGGTCAAAAGCCTGTGCCAGCGCTTGCGTGTGCCCAATGATTGCAGCGAGATCGCCGGCGTGGTGGCACGCGAGCACGGCAACATTCACCGCAGCAGCGAGTTCGGTGCGGCGGCGCTGGTGCGCTTGCTGGAGCGCTGCGATGCCTTTCGCAAGCCACAGCGTTTTGCAGATATTTTGTGGGCTTGCGAATGTGACGCACGCGGCCGCTTGGGCTTGAGCGAGCAGCCGTACCCGCAGCGCCAGCGGCTGCTGGGCGCGCTGAATGCAGCGCAAAGCGTGCTCACGGCCGAAGTGGCAGCCGCGGCCGAGGCCCAGGGCCTGAACGGCGCGGCCATTGGCGAGGCGGTGCAAGCTGCCCGCACCGCAGCGCTGAACAGCTGGTTGACGCCCTGAACCCCGCCTGATTCATCCCTATTTACTCTTAAACCCAAGGAGACCTTGTCTTGAAAACCTTTCGCATTGCATGCCTGCTGGCCTTGTCCCTGAGCTTTATCACCGGGGCCGGCGCGCAAACGGCTTACCCCGTCAAGCCTATTCGCATCGTGGTGCCTTACCCGGCCGGCGGCGGCATTGACGTCATGTCACGTTTGCTGGGTCAGCAGCTCAGCCAGCGCCTGGGCCAGCCGGTGGTGATAGAGAACAAGCCGGGCGCCGGCACCATCGTGGCAGCCGAGAGCGTGGCGCGTGCGGCGCCCGACGGCCACACCCTGTTGATGACGACCGACGCGACCATCACCATCAACCCGCACCTCTACGCCAAGCTGCCTTATGACCCGGTGAAAGACTTCGCGCCCATCACGCAGTTGGTGTCTCTCAACCAGTTGCTACTGGCCCATTCGGACGTGGCGGCAAGCAACCTCAAGGAATTGATCAGCCTGGCCAAAAGCCAGCCCAACAAGCTCAATTACGCCTCTTACGGCAGCGGCAGCCAGCCCCATCTGGCCATGGAAATGCTCAAGAGCCAGGCCGGCATCGAGCTCACCCATGTGCCATACAAAGGCATACCGCAAGCGGTGCCAGCCGCGATTGCCAATGAGGTGCAGATGACTTTTTCTGGCGCCGCCTCGTCGCTGGCCCACCTCAAAAGTGGCCGTCTGAAAGCCCTGGCCATTGGCGGCAAAACCCGTCTTGCACTCTTGCCCGATGTGCCGACCTTTGCCGAACAGGGTTTTCCGGACATTCCATCCAACGCCTGGTTTGGCCTGTTTGCGCCGGCCGGTACACCGCGTGATGTGATTGCCAAACTGCACCAGGAAATCAGCCGGATTGTCAAAGACCCCGAGTTCCAGCAACGCGAAGTGCTGGCCAAAGGCTATGAAAGCGTGATGAGCACGCCGCAGGAGTTCGCCAGCTTTCTGACCGCCGACAGCGTGCGCAATGCGCGGGCCGTCAAAATCTCGGGTGCCAAGGTCGAATGAGCGCACCCAAGGTCTGGCTTGACTACGATCAGGCCGCGCTCGACAAGCAGTACAACAGCCGTGGCAGCGTGCCCGATGTGATGATTTACCTGCGCGATTACGCCGAGCGCACGCAGGCCGCCAAGGCCCGGCTGGCTTGCACCGAATCGGTGGCCTACGGACCGGGCGCCAACGACAAACTCGATATTTATCCGGCAGTCCGGGCGGGTGCGCCGGTCCTTGTTTTTTTTCACGGTGGCGACTGGCGTGCCCTTTCCAAAGAAGACAGCGGCTTTGTCGCCAGCTCGCTGGTGGCCGCCGGTGTGACGGTGGTGGTGCCCGACTTTGACCTGATCCCACACACCACCATCGAGGCCATGGGCGCGCAAGTGCGGCGCGTGCTGGCCTGGGTGCATCAACACATCGCCAGCCATGGCGGCGACCCGGCGCTCATTTTCATCGCCGGCCATTCTTCAGGCGCCAACCTGGTGAGCCAGTTGCTGACCACCCGCTGGCCCCAAGACTTCGGGCTGCCGGCCGACCTCATCAAAGGCGCCGTGTTCATGAGCGGCCTGGGTGACCTGGAGCCGGTGCGGCTGTCCTTTCGCAACGCCTACCTCCAACTCGACCCGGGCATGGTCGCGCGCACCTCGCTGCTGGCCTGTTCGCAAGCCCCCTGCAACTGCCCTTTGCTGGTGTTGGTGGCCGGACTTGAAAACGACGAGTACAAACGCCAGGGCCAAGCCGTGGCGCAGTACTGGACCCAACTGGGGCGGCCCTCGCGCTTGATCGAGCTGGCCGGCTGCAACCACTTCAACGGCGTGCTGGCCTGGCTGGAGCCGCAAGGCGAGGCCTTTCAAGCCACGCTGGCCATGATGGGTCTGCGCCCGCAGGTCTGAGTCAATCTGTCAGCTTGCTATGCTCACCTCATGGCCCATTTACTGATCGTTGAAGACGACGACCTGCTGCGCGATGCCCTGGCGGCGCAGCTGCGTCAAGCCGGCCACAGCACGGACAGCGCGGCGGACGGTCTGGCGGCGCGCGAGCAATTGGAGAGCACCCGTTTTGACGGCGTCATCCTGGACCTGGGCCTGCCGTTGCTCGACGGCATGGACGTCTTGCGCTGGATCCGGCAGCGCCTGCTGGCCTTGCCGGTGCTTATTCTCACGGCGCGCGACAGCATTGAAGACCGGGTGCAAGGGCTGAACGCCGGCGCGGATGACTACCTGACCAAGCCCTTCATCATGGCCGAGCTGCAAGCCCGGCTCGAAGCGCTGCTGCGGCGTTCACGGCTGCCGGCTTTTGGCGGCTCGCTGCAAGTGACCGCCGGCACCAGCCAGTTGCGCGTGGATGCCAGCCTGCCCCGCGCCTGGCTGGGCGAAGAAGCCATGGAACTGACCCAGCGTGAATGGGCTTTGCTGCAACTGCTGGTGGCCAACGCCGGCCAGGTGGTCAGCCGTGAAGACGTGCTCAGCGCCTGGCAGTCCGAAGCGGTGGACGGCCAGGGCTCCAATGCCCTGGAGGTCTACGTGCATCGCCTGCGCCGCAAACTGGCCGACTCCAGCCTGAGCATCCGCAATGTGCGCGGCCTGGGCTACATGCTCGAGTCCGGGCCGGCATGAGCCTGCAGGTCAGCTCCGGTCTTTCCCTCAAGCGGCAACTTTTGCTGTGGCTGCTGCTGCCGCAACTGGTGCTCTGGCTGGTGGGCGGCTTGCTGACTTACCGCATCGCCCTCAATTACGCAGAAAAAGGCATTGACCAGTCCCTCACGCAGTCGGTGCTCTCTCTGGCGCGCCAGGTCAAACCGATTGGCTCCGGCCTGCTGGTGGATTTCCCCCGTGCGGCGCAAGACATTCTGGAGCAGGACCCGCAGGACCGTGTCGGCTACATGGTGTCTTCGCCGCCCGGGCGCTTTGTATTGGGCAACGGGCAGTTGCCGGCACCCTCGGCCGGCACATTGATTCAGCCCGGCGAGCCCCTGATTTATGACACCGTGCTGGCCGGCAAGCCGGTGCGCGTGGCGCTGCTGGAGGTGGACTACGGCGATCCCGAAGCCCCGCAGCGGCTGCGCGTGCAAGTTGCCAAAAGCCTGGCCGTACAAAAGCGCATCGCCCGCGAGCTGGTGGCCGACATGCTGCTGCCGCTGCTGGTGCTGGGCACGTTGCTGGGCTTGCTGGTGTACGCCGGCATCGGCCGCGGCCTGCAGCCGCTCAAGCGTTTGCAGGCGCAGCTGGGCGACCGCAGCGGCCGGCCGGTGGCTGCTCTGTCACCGATAGAGCTGACCCAGGCGCCGCAGGAAGTGCTGGCGCTGGCGGCGGCGGTCAACCAGCTGCTGGAAGCCGTGCGCCGCAGCCTGAGTCAGGAGAAGCGTTTCATCAGCGATGCCGCCCACCAGTTGCGCACGCCCCTGGCCGGCCTGATCAGTCAGACCGAACTGGCCCTGCAAGAGCATGACCCCGCCGCCCTGCAGGAGCGCCTGGCCAAAGTGCATGCCGGCGCATTGCGCAGCGCCCATCTGGTGCACCAGTTGCTGGCATTGGCACGCACCGAGGGCGAGATTCAGGGGCAGCCGCTGGACATGGCGGCGCTGGCGCGTGAAGTCGCGCGCGAATGGACGCCGCGCGCGGTGGCAGCCGGCGTCGACCTCGGCTACGAAGGCGCGGACAGCCTGAGCCTGCTGGGCGAAAAGCTGCTGCTGCGTGAAGCCTTGAGCAACCTGATTGACAACGCGCTGCATTACGCCGGGCGTGGCGCCACCGTCACGCTGCGCGTGCGGGCCTTGCCCGGGCAAGTGCTGGTGGAGGTGGAAGACAACGGGCCCGGGCTGCCCGCAGCCGACAGGGCGCGTGTTTTTGAACGCTTCTGGCGGGCCAGCGAGCGCCAGGGCGGTTGCGGCCTGGGGCTGGCCATCGTTGCCGAGATCGCCCGCCAGCATGGCGGCACGGCCGATGTGGAAGCGGTGCAGCCACACGGCCTGCGGGTGTGCATCCGCTTGCCGGCAACGGGTGAAGTGGCGGGCGCGGCTTAAAGCCGCTGGCCGCTGCGCACATCAAACCAGCTGGCATGCCCCCCGTTGGCCTGCAAGCCGACCTGATCGCCGGGGCTGACACGGGCCTGTGCCGAGGTGCGCACCGTGACATCGCCCGCTACCGTACTGACCACCACAAAAGTGTCTGCGCCGGTGGGCTCGACGATGCTGACCTGACCGCGCCAGGGCGCGTCATCGGCCAGTGCAATGTGTTCCGGCCGTAAACCCAGTTGCGCCGGTCCGGCCACCGGCGCGGTCAGTGGCAGGCAGGCACCGGCAATCTCAAAGCCGGCTGGCCCAAGGGCCTGACCCTGCACCATGTTCATGGTGGGCGAGCCGATGAAGGAGGCCACATAGGTGTTGGCCGGCCGGCTGTAAATGTCGTCCGGCGTGCCAAGTTGCTGCAATACGCCGTCTTTCATCACGGCGATGCGGCTTCCCAGCGTCATGGCCTCAATCTGGTCGTGCGTGACATACACGCTGGTGATGCCACTGAGCTGGTGCAGCCGCTTGATCTCGGCACGCATTTCAACGCGCAGTTTGGCGTCCAGGTTGGACAGCGGCTCGTCAAACAAGAAGAGCTGCGGCTGACGGGCCAGCGCCCGGCCCATGGCCACGCGCTGGCGTTGCCCGCCCGAAAGTTGCGAGGGCCGGCGGTCCAGCAGATGGCTGATTTGCAGCGTGGCCGCCACCTGCTGCACGCGCGCCAGGCGCTCGGCCTTGGGCACCTTGCGCATCTCTAGTGCAAAGCCGATGTTTTCCGCCACGCTCATCGACGGGTAGAGCGCGTAACTCTGAAACACCATCGCAATATCGCGCTGCGCCGGCGCCACGCCCACCACATTGCGGCCGCTAATGCGGATCTCGCCTTCGGTGGGTTCGTCCAGACCGGCAATGATATTGAGCAAGGTGGACTTGCCGCAGCCTGAGGGGCCGACCAGAATCAGGAACTCACCGGGCGCCACATCGATGTCGATGCGCTTGAGCACCTCCACCGTCTTGTCGCCTTTGCCAAAAGTCTTGCGGATGCCCGCGATGTGCAAAGAAGCTGCCATGATGTTCATCCTTTCACCGCGCCGGCGGTGAGTCCCTTCACAAAATATTGGCCGGCCAGCACATACACCAGCATGGTGGGCAGGCCGGCGATGACGGCTGCAGCCATGTCGACGTTGTAGCTTTTGACGCTGCTCGAGGTGTTGGCCATGTTGTTCAGGCCCACCGTCACGGGCTTGCTGTCGGCGCCACTGAAAGCCACGCCAAACAAAAAGTCGTTCCAGATGTTGGTGAACTGCCAGATCAGCGTGACCATCAGGATCGGCGTGGACAAGGGCAGCACGATGCGCCAGAAAATGCGCCAGAAGCCTGCGCCGTCCATGCGCGCGGCATTCACCAGCTCGGCAGGAATGGCGGTGTAGTAATTGCGGAAAAACAGCGTGGTACCAGCCAGCCCGGCAATGCAGTGCACCAGGATCAAGCCGGTGAGCGAGCTGGAGATGCCGAGGAAACCGAGCACCTGGCTCATGGGCAGCAGCACCACCTGAAAAGGCATGAACACGCCAAACAGCATGAAGCCAAAAAGCAGCTCCGAGCCCCTGAACTTCCACATGCTCAGCACATAGCCATTGACGGCACCCCAGGCGGTGGAGATCAGCACCGCCGGCACGGCCATGATGATGGAGTTGTAAAAGTAAGGCTTCAGGCCACGGCAATCGACGCCGGTGCAGGCGGTGGACCAAGCCAGTTGCCAGGCCTCGATATCAAAACTGGTGGGCAGACTCAGCAGGTTGCCGGAGCGTATCTGCTCGGCGTCCTTGAACGAGGTGGCCAGCATCACATACAGCGGCGCCAGAAAGAAGCAGGCGGCGATCAGCAGAATGCCGTAAATCATCGCGCGGAAAAAGTGTTTGCTCATGTCGGGCTTCCGGTTAGCGGTCGTGCGGTTTGGCGCGCAGCTCGCTGTACAGGTAAGGCACCACAATGGCCGCCACCGTGGCCAGCATCATGGTGGCGCTGGCCGCGCCCAGGCCGATCTGGCCGCGGGTGAAACTCATCACATACATGAAGGTGGCCGGCACGTCAGACGCATAGCCGGGGCCGCCGGAAGTCAGCGCCATCACCAGGTCAAAACTCTTGATGGACAGGTGCGAGAGCACCAGCGTGGTGGAAAAAACCACCGGCCGCAAGATGGGCAAAATCACACGCCAGTAAATGCGCGGCAGGCTGGCGCCGTCAATTTGCGCCGCCTTGATGATGCTGTCGTCAATGCCGCGCAAGCCCGCCAGCGACAGCGCCATCGCAAAACCGGCTGACTGCCAGATGCCGGCAATCACCACGCAGTAAATGGCGGTGTCACTTTGCACCAGCCAGTCAAAATGAAAGCTGCTCCAACCCAGGTCGTGCATCAGCTTTTCCAGCCCCAGGCTGGGGTTCAGAATCCATTTCCAGGCGGTGCCGGTCACGATGAAGGACAGAGCCATGGGGTACAGGTACACGGTGCGCAAGACACCTTCAAAACGAATTTTCTGGTCCAGAAAAATCGCCAACCCCATGCCCAGCACCATCGAGCAGCCCACATACAGCACGCTGAAGATACCCAGGTTGGTCAGGGCCACCCACCAGCGGTCCATCTCCCACAGCTTGGCGTACTGCGCCAGCCCGACGAACTCATCGTAGTTGGGCAGCATGCGCGAGCCGGTCACGGACAGGACGCCGTTCCAGATCATGAAGCCGTAGATAAAAGCAAAGCCGAGCACAAAGCCCGGTGCGATCACCAGCTTCGGTATGAGTTTTTCCATGGATTGCATACGCATTGCTCTGGTACGGCGAAAAGCGCACCTCAGGCCAAAGGCCTGGGGAGCGTGCCAAAGCGAAGTCAAGGAGGAGGCCAAAGGCCGGGGGACATGCGCGGCGGCACGCACCCCAAGCCTTTGGCGGCTAACCAAAACGCTTACTTGGTAGCAGCAGCCTTGGCAATGTTGGCCATACCGGCAGCGACAGTGATCTTGTCGTCGTTCCAGAACTGGCTCACCGCATCCTTGATCGCGCCTTCAGCGGCAGGCTTGATGGCCATGCCGTGGGCCACTGAGGGCACCAGACCGCCGGTTTTAGCGGTCTCGACAAAGTCCTTCGAGGAGAGCTTGGCGCAGTCGTCAAACTTGTCCATTTTCATGTTCAGGCGCACCGGGATAGAGCCCTTGTTCAGGTTGAACACCTCTTGGAACTCGGTACCCATGATGGAAGCAGCCAGGTCACCCTGGGCCTTTTGGGCACCGGCGTCCTTGAGCTTGAACATGGCAAACGAGTCCACGTTGAAGGTGTAAGCGTTGGCCGTGCCAGGGGCGGCGGCGCAGATGTAGTCCTTGCCGGGCACCTTGCCCGCAGCCGAGAACTCGCCCTTGGCCCAGTCACCCATGAACTGGAAAGCGGCTTTCTCTTGAATCACCATGGCGGTGGCCAGGTTCCAGTCGCGGCCGGGGGCGGCAGCGTCGGTGTAGCCCTTGATTTTGCGGAAGGTCTCCAGCGACTTCTTCATGGTGTCGCTGCCCAGCGCCTTGGCGTCGAGCTTGATCAGCGCGTCGTTGTAAAACTTGGCACCGCCCACACCCAACACCACCGACTCAAAGGTGGTGAAGTCCTGCCAGTTCTGGCCGCCGTGCGCCACGGCGATCAGGCCGGCTTTTTTGACTTTTTCAGCCGCGGCAAAGAACTCGTCCCAAGTCTTTGGCGCGCCAGTCACACCGGCTTTTTTCAGCACGGCGGCGTTGGCCCACATCCAGTTGACGCGGTGCACATTGACCGGCGCAGCCACGTAGCTGCCTTTGTGCTTCATGACATTGGCCACCACGCCGGGCAGCAGGCTGTCCCATTTTTCGGCCTTGGCAGTGGCGTCCAGATTGGCCAGCACACCTTCAGAAGCCCACTCCTGAATGGCCGGGCCCTTGATTTGGGCAGCTGCAGGCGGGTTACCAGAAACCACGCGGCTTTTGAGCACCGTGGCTGCGTTGTCACCGCCGCCACCGGCCACGGCAAAATCTTTCCAGGTGTGGCCTTTGGCCTGCATGATTTTCTTGAGTTCGGCGACCGACTTGGCCTCGCCACCGGAAGTCCAGTAGTGCAGCACTTCAACTTCGCCGGCCTGGACGGCCATCACGGCAGTGGCGGCTGTCAGGGCAAGGGCGATACGGGAAATTTTGAACATTTTTTGTCTCCATGGGGTTGCGCTGGAAGATTGCCAAGCGCTTGGGATGAATCCGGGGATGCACCATGCACCTCGAATTAATTAATTTTTCATTAATTTTTTAAATTTACACCTAGGGCAAACCCTTGAATTTGGTGTCTGATCGGGTCTGAAAAGCGCCGCCGGACTACACGCCCCGGCCGCCACGCTTGCTAAGGTCAGGGTCGAATGCAATTTCTGCCCGAACTGAACCCCCGCGACACAGCGCTTTTTCTGGACTTTGATGGCACGCTGGCCGAATTGGCTGCGCAGCCCGGGGCGGTCCGGGTGCCGGACCGATTGCTGCCCCTGCTGGATCATTTGCGTGAATATTTTGAGGGGGCGCTGGCACTGGTTTCAGGCCGGCCGCTGGCTGAGCTGGATGCCTTGCTGGCACCCTTGCGCCTGCCTGCGGCGGCCGAGCATGGTGCGGTGCGGCGCGGCGTCGACGGCCGGCAACACAGCGTGCCGACACCGAATCTCAAGGCTGTGGCCCGGGTCGCCAGCGCGCTGGCCCGGCAGCACGCAGGCTTGAAGGTCGAGCTCAAGACGGCGGCCCTCGCCCTGCATTACCGGCAGGCCCCGGGGCTTGAAAACCTGTGTCTGCAACACCTTGCCCGGGCGGTCCTGGCAACGCCCGGCGTCGAGCTCTTGCGCGGCAAAAGCGTCATCGAGGTCAAGCCGCTCGGCGTCAGCAAGGGCAGCGCCATCGCGGCCTTCATGGGCGAGCCGCCGTTTGCCGGCCGCACCCCCTGGTTTGCCGGTGACGATGTGACCGATGAGGCCGGCTTTGCATGGGTTCAGTCTGCCGGCGGGCAGTGCCTGAAAGTCGGCGCGGGTCCCAGCCTGGCGCGTCACCGCTGCGCCAGCCCGCAGGCCTTGCGCGACTGGCTGAGCGCGCACCTCACGACCAGCCACAGCCAGCCATGAACCCGGCAGGAACAGCCGCTCACTTTGCGCCGCCGGCGCCCGCTTCGCTGGCCATGGGCGTGATCGGCAACTGCGCTTTCAGCGCGCTGGTGGAC
>JBIKHR010000221.1:0-5337 GCA_044362035.1 Polaromonas sp.
GATGATCCTAGGCCACAGCGTGCAACTGCTATCGGTACTGACCTATCAAAGTTTCGTCTCGGAAGTCGGAGCAAATCCGGTCATGCAAAGCACACTCGCCACAACGACCATCGCAATCGTAGCGTGTGTTTTATTTTTTCAGCGCCGGATTCTTGCGCGTGGACGTTTTGAAATCGTACAGGGTAGAGGTACCAAGCCAATCCGCCTGCGTGGTTTGCGTTTACTAGTTTTGGCGGCCGTGGCTGGTGTTGTTGTCGCTATTTCCATGCTGCCTTTGGTCGCCGTAGTGGCAGGGGCCTTCACGCGCGCGCGCGGCCCGGTGATGCGGTGGGGGGAGTGGACCACCTCTAATCTTGAAAGGGTCATCAGCAGTGCACCTGACCCGATCATCAACACCCTTTTTTATGCCGGCGTAGCCCTGGTGTTGAGCTTGTTCCTGAGCACCCTGATCGGTTTCTTGATTGTGAAAAAACCGAACCTGCTGACGCCCTCCATTGACTACTTGTCAGCATTGCCATTGGCATTGTCAGGGACAGTGCTTGGCATTGGACTGGCGATGTCTTTCCGGGTGAGTTGGTTGCCGCTGGCTGGTACGGGTGGCATCATCATCCTGGCTTATCTGATCCGTCGTTTGCCTTTGGGAATCCGCAACGCATCTTCAACTTTGTACAACATCCCCAGCTCCATTGAGGACGCCTCGGTGGGCCTCGGCGTGCCCCCCCTGAAGACATTTTTCCTTGTGGTTTTCCCCCTGATGATTCCCTCCATTGCCGCTTCAGGTGTGCTGGTCTGGACCACCACGGTTGCTGAGTTAAGTGCCTCGGTCGTCGTCTATTCGGCTGGGCAGGAGACCTTGCCAATTCAGATCTTCAGGTTGATTGACTCCAACCTGATGGCGCAAGCCTCTGCTTATGGGTTAATCCTTCTGACCATAATTCTGCTCCCAATCCTGATTGCTACAACGGTCTTTAGGATCGACATTTTCGCCACCCGTTGAAATTAACATCAACCTATTTATAACCTGAGGAGATCAATATGAGTTCTTTGTTTGACCGTCGCGTTTTTCTTGCTGGCATGGGCGCGACCGCCGTGGGGCCGTTGTTTGCGCAAAACGCGGGCAATGTCGTGGTTTATACCTCCAACAACCAGCAAGCTGTGCAGTCCATAACCGACATCGCACGAAGCAAACTTCCAAATCTAAAATTTAATTTTGTCACGGGGGGGAGTGGCGTTCTGCTCAAACGAATGGAGACAGAGCTCGCCTCGCCGCAGGCCGATCTTTTTTGGAGTTCCAGCGCCAACACATTGGGTGGATTCAAACAGGTTCTCGAGCCCTACCGCTCGCCTGAGGCGGCCAGCATTCCCGCATCACTTGCAGAGCCTGTAAATCTCTGGACAGCATCCAATGTCCACTTGGTGACTGCAATGATCAATCGGAAATACTTGGGCTCCAATCCCGAGCCAAAAGTCTGGCGGGATTTACTGGATCCTCGTTGGAAGGGCAAAGTCATCATTGCCGACCCTGCCAACAGTTCAACTGCCTACACCATCTTGTGGGGGATCAAGCAGATGCTCGGCTCTGCAGCGCTAAGGCAAATCGCAAACAACCTCGTTGTCACAAGCGCGGCAGCCACTGTGTTGCGCGGCGTCGCACAAGGCGAATACAGCGTCGGTTTGACCTTCGAGTCCAACGCGTATGCCTATGTGGCCGGCGGGCAAAAAGAAATTAAGCTGCTTTACCCCGAAGATGGCACTTTCAGCACGCCTGAATTCCTAGCTCTGGCCAAGAATGCACCTAACGGCCCCTTGGCGCGAAAGGCGTTTGATCACATCCTCTCCAAGGAAGTCCAGATTGCCTTGCTTGAAAACGCGTTCCGGCGCCCTAGTCGTAGCGATATTGATGTGAAGAAGTACGCAGACTTGCCTAACCTCGCTTCTGTCAAGGTGTTTGCCGTTAACGAAAATGAAGCCGCTGCCAAACGCAAGGAGTTCCTGGATGAGTGGACTGCGGCCGTTGCCGCAAAGTCCTGATGGGAAAAGATGCTCTAAGCGTGAGCGCTGAGTATCTTTTGTCCTCCCTCACCGACGTATGGGAAATGCAGTCTGACAGCCTCCCGTTTCATTTGACGCCTTAACAAAGCGACTTTGAAGCCGGGAGCAGCCCACATGTTGAGTTGTTGCTGCTGTGTTTCGTTCGCCTTCTATGCTGCCGGCTTGCCCTGCAAGTGGCTGGTAAAGCGCTCGCAAAGTTGGTGTGGCGGGACCGGTGTTGCCGGAGTTCCTGCGGTAGTTTGCATTTCACAAAATCTGGAAATGCCATTTCTTAATGCAAAATTTGGAGATGTTGCACTGCCGCATAATTTCTCAATATGAGAAAGTGATTTGCGCATCATGATATGGATTGTATAAGTCATTGATTTATATGGTTTAAATTTTTATCTTATATAAGACATAAGGGTTTGCATGAGTCTTGTAGAAGACTTAAGGTAGAGGCCTCGGCCGCGCAGAAGTCAGTGCGCCTTCCTTCACCGGGAAGCCCCCTTGACTGCTGGATGTGCTGGACGTTTTTTCTTTAACCTTCTGGAGAGATCGCATGCCACAAACCTTGACTGAACAACTCAGCCGCGAACAGCAAATTGCCAGTCTTGAAAGAGACTGGGCCAGCAACCCCCGCTGGAAGGGTATCCAGCGCGGTTACAGCGCCGCCGATGTGGTGCGCTTGCGCGGTTCATTTCCGATCGAGTACACCTTGGCCCGCCGCGGTGCCGAAAAGCTCTGGGACCTGCTGCACACGCAGCCTTACGTCAACACCCTGGGCGCGCTAACCGGTGGCCAGGCCATGCAGCAAGTCAAAGCCGGCGTGAAGGCGATTTACCTGTCGGGCTGGCAGGTTGCCGCTGACAACAACACCTACTCGTCGATGTACCCGGACCAGTCTTTGTACCCCGTGGACTCGGTGCCCAAGGTTGTCGAGAGCATGAACAACACCTTCCGCCGTGCTGACGAAATCCAGCACTCCAAAGGCATTGACGCCGGCGATAAGGACTTCGTGGATTACTTCGCGCCCATCGTGGCCGATGCCGAAGCCGGATTTGGCGGCGTGCTCAACGCGTTTGAGTTGATGAAGGCCATGATCAAGGCCGGCGCTGGCGCCGTCCACTGGGAAGACCAACTGGCTTCGGTCAAGAAGTGCGGCCACATGGGTGGCAAAGTGCTCTTGCCGACCCGCGAGTCCTGCCAGAAGCTGATCGCTGCCCGCATGGCAGCTGACGTTTGCGGTGTGCCCACGCTGGTGATTGCCCGCACAGACGCCGAGGCCGCCGACTTGCTGACCTCCGACTACGACGAGATCGACAAGCCTTTCCTGACTGGCGAGCGCACCTCTGAAGGCTTCTACAAAACCCGCAAGGGCATCGACCAGGCGATCGCTCGTGCCAATGCTTACGCGCACTACGCTGACCTCGTGTGGTGCGAAACCGGCACGCCAGACCTGGACTTTGCCAAGAAGTTTGCGGACGCTGTGCACAAGGTTCACCCCGGCAAGATGCTGGCTTACAACTGCTCGCCATCGTTCAACTGGAAGAAAAACCTGGACGACGCGACCATTGCCAAGTTCCAGCGCGAGCTCGGCGCCATGGGCTACAAGTACCAGTTCATCACGCTGGCCGGCATTCACTCGATGTGGTTCAACATGTACGACCTGTCGCAAGACTATGTCAAGCGCGGCATGACGGCCTACATTGAGAAAGTGCAAGAGCCCGAGTTTGCAGCCCGCGAGCGCGGCTACACCTTTGTGTCGCACCAGCAGGAAGTCGGTACCGGCTACTTTGACGAAGTCACCACAGCGATCCAGGGCGGCAAGTCCAGCGTGACGGCGCTGACCGGCTCGACCGAAGAAGAGCAGTTCCACTGAGATTGAGCACAGCAGGGACGGCGTAAAATCACGTCATTCCGGCTTACCTAGAGAAAGCGCGGCCTGTCCGCGCTTTCTCTTTTTCCTTTTTGAAAACCATGATCCAAGTCACGCTTCCCGATGCTTCCAAACGCGATTTCCCGCAACCCGTCACCGTGGCAGAAGTTGCAGCCTCCATTGGTGCGGGCCTGGCCAAGGCTGCCTTGGGCGGCAAAGTGGATGGCACGCTGGTCGACACCAGTTTTCTGATCGAGCGCGACAGCGCCCTGGCCATCATCACGGCCAAGGATGCCGAAGGCCTGGAACTGATTCGCCATTCCAGCGCCCATTTGCTGGCCTACGCCGTCAAAGAGTTGTTCCCCGAAGCGCAGGTCACCATCGGCCCGGTGATCGAAAACGGCTTTTTCTACGATTTCTCTTACAAGCGGCCTTTCACGCCGGAAGATCTGGAAGCGATTGAAAAGCGCATGACCCAGCTCGCCGCCAAGGACGAGCCTGTGCTGCGCCGTGTGTTGCCGCGCGACGAGGCGGTGGCGCATTTCAAGTCGATCGGTGAGCACTACAAGGCCGAGATCATCGGCAGCATTCCGGCCGGTGAAGATGTCTCGCTGTACCGCGAAGGCGCTTTTGAAGACCTGTGCCGCGGCCCGCACGTGCCCAGCACCGGCAAGCTCAAATTCTTCAAGCTCATGAAAGTGGCCGGTGCCTACTGGCGCGGTGACCACCGCAATGAAATGCTGCAACGCATCTATGGCACAGCCTGGGCCAGCAAGGACGATCTGCAGCAGCATCTGACCATGCTGGAAGAAGCCGAAAAGCGGGATCACCGCAAGCTGGGCAAAGAACTCGACCTGTTTCACATTGACGACCACGCGCCGGGCCTGGTGTTCTGGCACCCCAAGGGCTGGACGGTGTGGCAGGGCGTCGAACAGTACATGCGTCGCGTCTACCAGGACAACGGTTATCTGGAGGTCAAAGGCCCGCAGGTTATCGACAAGACGCTGTGGGAAAAAACCGGCCACTGGGACAAGTACCGTGAGAACATGTTCACGACCGAGAGCGAAAAGCGCGAGTACGCGCTCAAGCCCATGAACTGCCCCGGCCACATCCTGATCTTCAAGCAGGGCATCAAGAGCTACCGTGATCTGCCGCTGCGCTACGGTGAATTCGGTCAGTGCCACCGCAACGAGCCCTCGGGCGGTTTGCACGGCATCATGCGCGTCCGCGGTTTCACGCAAGACGACGGCCACATTTTTTGCACCGAAGAACAGATCCTGGCCGAGTGCGTCAACTACACCACCTTGCTGCAAAAGGTCTACACCGACTTCGGCTTCAAAAACATCATCTACAAGGTCGCCACCCGCCCCGAAAAGCGCATCGGCTCTGATGAAAGTTGGGACAAGGCAGAACATGCCTTGATGGAA
>JBIKHR010000314.1:0-3454 GCA_044362035.1 Polaromonas sp.
CATGTGTGCAAAGTCGGGCAGGTCAACAAATTTGTAAAGCGCGGCGGTGAGAAAGTCGGACATGGTCAAGGTGTGAAAGTGTCGGCACAGCGCAAGCCGTGCAAGTTTTCATTTTCGCTCAGCCAGACAGCTTGGGTTTGCGATGGATCAAGCCTATTGCGTGCCGAAGATGCGGTCGCCCGCATCACCCAGCCCCGGCAGGATGTAGCCGTGATCGTTGAGCTGACGGTCGATGGCCGCTGTGAAGATGGGCACGTCCGGGTGGGTTTTTTGCAGGGCGGCAACGCCCTCCGGGCAGGCCAGCAGGCAGACAAACTTGATCGACCTGGGGCCGAGTTGCTTGATCCGGTCAATGGCCGCAGCAGCCGAGTTGCCGGTGGCCAGCATGGGGTCTACCACCACCACATCGCGCTCTGCCATGCCCTGCGGCATCTTGAAGTAATACTCCACCGCCTGAAGTGTTTGCGGGTCGCGGTACAGGCCGATGTGACCGACCCGGGCCCCCGGCACCACGCTGAGCATGCCTTCAAGAATGCCGTTACCGGCCCGCAAAATGGACACAAACACCAGTTTTTTGCCGTCAATCACCGGGGCGTTCATGGTCTCCAGCGGCGTCTCGATCTCAACCAACTGCACCGGCATGTCGCGCGTGACTTCATAGGCCATCAGCATGCTCAGCTCGTTGAGCAGGGTGCGAAACGTGTTGGTGCTTGCGTCTTTGCGGCGCATCAGCGTGAGCTTGTGCTGCACCAGCGGGTGGCTGATAACGGTCACGGTGGCACTTAGCGAAAGAGGGCGGGGCGGGGCTGCTGGGGAGGCGTTCATGGGTGGGGCTGACTGGAGGTTGTGGGTGTGAAAAGGGTCGGGCACAAGCTTGCAATGCTTGTGGCCGGTTTGCTGTGGGCTTGGTTTTTCAGCGTCGTTTGCCGCCCAGCATGCTGCCCAGCACGCCGCGAATGATCTCCCTGCCCACCGTGCTACCCATGGTGCGCACAGCCGACTTGGCCAGGGTTTGCGCCAGGCCATCCCGCTGGCCGCCGCGCGGGCCGGTGCTGCCAAACAGCAGGTCGTTGAGGCTGTCCATCAGGCCGCCATCTGCCGCCCCGCCTGCGCCAGGTGCACCTGCTGTGCCGGCAGCGCCCGCCGCCTGCGCCCTGGCCGCCAGAATCTCATGTGCAGACTCGCGGTCTACGGTTTTTTCATAGATGCCGGCCACCAGCGAGCCTTGCATCAAGGCCTGGCGTTGCGCTGGGCTGATCGGTCCGAGCTGGCTGGCCGGTGGCAGCACATAGGCGCGCTCGGTCAGACTGGGCCGGCCCTTGGCGTCGAGCAGGCTCAGTAGTGCCTCGCCCACGGCCAGTTCGGTGATGGCCGCCTCAATGTCCAGCCCGGGCTTGGGTCGCATGGTCTGGGCCGTGGCCTTGACGGCCTTCTGGTCACGCGGCGTGTAGGCGCGCAAGGCGTGCTGCACCCGGTTGCTCAGTTGCGCCAGCACCGAATCTGGAATGTCCAGCGGGTTTTGCGTGACGAAATACACGCCCACGCCCTTGGAACGCACCAGCCGCACCACCAGCTCGATACGCTCGACCAGCGCCTTGGGCGCGTCGGTAAAAAGCAGGTGCGCTTCATCAAAAAAGAAGACCAGCTTGGGCTTGTCCGGGTCGCCTATCTCGGGCAGCTGCTCAAACAGCTCGGACAGCATCCACAGCAAAAAGGTGGCGTACAGCCGGGGCGAGTGCATCAGCTTGTCAGCGGCCAGCACGTTGACCAAGCCGTGGCCGGCGCTGTCGGTCTGCATGAAGTCGCTGATGTTGAGCATGGGCTCGCCAAAGAACTTGTCGCCGCCCTGGCTTTCAATCTGCATCAGTCCGCGCTGAATGGCCCCCACGCTGGCAGCGCTGATGTTGCCGTACTGGGTGGTGAAGCTGCCGGCGTTGTCGCCCACATGCTGCAGCATGGCGCGCAGGTCGGGCAGGTCCAGCAAGAGCAGGCCGTTGTCATCGGCAATCTTGAAGACCAGGTTGAGCACGCCCGCCTGCGTGTCATTCAGGTTGAGCATGCGCCCCAGCAGCAGCGGCCCCATGTCCGACACGGTGGCGCGCACCGGGTGGCCCTGCTCGCCAAAGACGTCCCAAAGCTGGGTCGGGCAGGGCGTGGGGGCGGGCGCTTCCAGGCCGCGCTCTTTGAGCACGGCTGCCAGTTTGCCGCTGAGCTGGCCGGGCTGGCTGATGCCGCTGAGGTCGCCCTTGACGTCGGCCATGAAGACCGGCACGCCGATGCGCGAAAAGCCTTCGGCCAGGGTTTGCAAGGTGACGGTTTTGCCGGTGCCGGTAGCGCCGGTGATCAGGCCATGCCGGTTGGCCAGCTCGGGCAGCAGCACGCAGGCGGTGGTGACGTTTCGGGCAATCAGCAGTGGCTCGGCCATGGCGCTTCCTGTTCGGTTCGGCCCGGTTTGGGTCCGGTTTAGGTCCCGTTTAGGCCCGTTTGGGGCAGGCTTCGGGCGAAAAGTAAAATGCGCCCTAGATTAAATCAATTCACCCCTTTCAGAAGGACTCTTCGTGGCCGGACACAGCAAATGGGCGAATATTCAACACCGCAAAGGCCGGCAGGATGAAAAGCGCCAGCGCATCTGGACCCGCGTGATGCGCGAGATCATGGTGGCCGCGCGCATGGGCGGCGGTGACCTGAGCACCAACCCGCGCCTGCGCCTGGCCGTTGAAAAGGGCAAGGCGGCCAACATGCCCGGCGAAAACGTCAAATACGGCATCGCCAAGGCCACAGGTAGCCTGGAGGGCGTGCAGTACGAAGAAGTGCGCTATGAAGGCTATGGCATCGGCGGCGCGGCCATCATCGTGGACTGCATGACCGACAACCGCGTGCGCACCGTGGCCGAAGTGCGCCATGCGTTTTCAAAGCATGGCGGCAACATGGGCACCGAAGGCTCGGTGGCGTTCCAGTTCAAGCACTGCGGTCAGCTGATTTTTGCGCCGGGAGCGAGCGAAGAAAAAATCATGGAAATCGCCCTCGAAGCCGGGGCTGACGACGTCATCACCGACGATGACGGCGCCATCGAGGTGCTCACGCCCTACACAGATTTCGAGAAAGTCAAAAACGCCCTTGAAGCCGCCGGCCTGAGCCCCGAGGTGGCCGAAGTCACCATGCGGGCCGACAACGTGATCGAGCTGAGCGGTGACGACGCCGCCAAAATGCAAAGATTGCTCGACATTCTGGAAGACCTCGACGACACCCAGGACGTCTTTCACAACGCCGCCATTTCCCTCTGATTCCCGGCTGCCAGGCGCCAGGGCGTCGGGCAGGCTGATTAAAAAATTGAAAGCAAGTTCATGAAAGTTCTGGTTGTGGGCGGTGGTGGCCGCGAACACGCGCTGGCTTGGAAGCTGGCGCAGTCGCCCAAGCTGCAGGCGGTTTATGTGGCTCCCGGCAACGGCGGCAC
>JBIKHR010000035.1:0-13629 GCA_044362035.1 Polaromonas sp.
AAACATTCCCATCACTGATGTTCAGGCCTTGCGCGTCTGGGCGCAGGCCGAAAAAATCGTCCTGACCGTGGTCGGCCCCGAGCAGCCGCTGGCCGCCGGCATCGTCGACGAATTCCGCGCCCACGGCTTGCGGATTTTCGGCCCGACCAAGGCCGCCGCGCAGCTGGAGAGTTCCAAGGCTTTTTCAAAGGCCTTCATGAAGCGCCACGGCATTCCAACGGCCGAGTACGAAACCTTTTCTGACCCGCTGGCCGCGCATGCCTATGTGGACAAAAAGGGCGCCCCCATCGTCGTCAAGGCCGATGGTCTGGCCGCCGGGAAGGGCGTGGTGGTGGCCCTGTCGCTGGCCGAGGCGCATGAGGCGATTGACTTCATGCTGGCGCCCGACGCCGGCTACAACCCGCTGGGCGTGACCCACAACGAAGGCGGCGCGCGCGTTGTCATTGAAGAATTTTTGCAGGGCGAAGAAGCCAGCTTCATCGTCATGTGCGACGGACAAAACGTCACCGCGCTGGCCACCAGCCAAGACCACAAGCGCCTGCTCGACGGCGATGCCGGCCCCAACACGGGCGGCATGGGTGCTTACTCGCCCGCGCCCGTGGTCACGCCGCAGATTCATGCCAGGGCCATGCGCGAGATCATCCTGCCCACCATCAAAGGCATGGCGCAGGACGGCATTCCCTTCACCGGCTTTTTGTACGCCGGGCTGATGATTGACGCCAAAGGCCACCCCAAAACCCTGGAATTCAACTGCCGCATGGGCGACCCCGAAACGCAGCCGATCATGATGCGCCTGAAGTCCGACCTGTTCGACGTGATGATGGCCGCCACCTCGGGCCAGCTCGACCAGATTGCGCTGGACTGGGACCGCCGGCCAGCGCTGGGCGTGGTAATGGCCGCGCATGGCTACCCGTTGAGCCCGCGCAAGGGTGACCTGGTTACCGGCGCGCCGTCCCTGGACAGCCTCCAGCAGGCCGATGCCATGGTGTTTCATGCCGGCACCGCAACGCCGCCCAAAGGGCAGGGCGGCAAGGGTGATGTGCTGACAGCCGGCGGGCGGGTGCTGTGCGTTACTGCGCTGGGCAACACCGTCAAGGAAGCGCAAAAGCATGCCTATGAGATCGCGGCCGGCATTCATTTTGACGGCGCCCAGTACCGCCATGACATCGGCTTTCGGGCCATCAAGGGCTGATGACCTCGCCGTCTGACAAGCCCCTGCCGGTGCAGTTTGAGGGCAGTCGCCTGGCCAGGCTTGTTTTGCGCGTTCTGGGTTGGCGCTTTGACTTCGAAGGCCTTCCAGCCCTGCAAGGCGTGCTGATCGCGTACCCGCACACCTCCAACTGGGACTTCCCGGTGGCGATGCTGCTGAAATGGGCCATGGGCATTGAAGCCAAATTCTGGGCCAAGGACTCCCTGTTTCGCATTCCCCTGTTTGGCATTTGGTTGCGCTGGATCGGTGGCGTGCCGCTGCGTCGAATTCCGGGCGAAGGCGTGGTCGAGCAGATGGCCGCTGTGATGCGCGACAAAAAAGCCAGGTCCGAGTATTTCTGGATAGCCCTCTCGCCCGAAGGCACACGCAGTTACCGGCCGGGCTGGCGCAGCGGTTTTTACCATCTGGCCTTGCAAGCCGGTGTGCCGCTGGCGCTGGCGTCGATTGACTATTCACGCCGCCTGCTCACTTTGCGGACCTTTGTCAGCCTGACGGGTGTGCCGGAAGACGACATGGCAAAGATTGCGCTGGCTTTTGACGGCGTCACAGGTTACCGTGCCGCACTGGCTGCTCCGGTGCGGCTGATTTCAGATGGAGACAAGAAATGACCTTCAATGCTGGGGCAAGTTCCGCAGAGACCCGCCCGGTGGACAGCGCAGCCGGCAGAGCTTTTCTGCTGGGCCTGCAAGAGCGCATCACCTCGGCCGTGGCTGCGTTGGATGGTCACAGCTTTCTGTCTGACGCCTGGGAAAAAGCTGCCGGCGAGCCCTTACAGGGCAACGGGGTAACGCAAATCATGGAGCAAGGACGGGTTTTTGAGCGTGCCGGCTGCGGTTTTTCGCATGTGCGAGGGGGCTCTTTGCCGCCTTCGGCCACCCAGCACCGCCCCGAGCTGGCGGGCGCCCCCTTTGAAGCCATGGGCGTGTCGCTGGTCTTTCACCCGCGCAACCCCTACGTCCCCACCGTCCACATGAACGTGCGCATGATCGCCGCCTCCCCGGCCTCTGGCCCGCAGGTGTGCTGGTTTGGCGGCGGCATGGACCTCACGCCCTACTACGCCTTTGAAGAAGACGCCGTGCATTTCCACCAGACCTGCAAGGATGCGTTGACGCCTTTTGGCGACGACAAGTACCCGCGCTTCAAGACGTGGTGCGACGAGTATTTCTTCCTCAAGCACCGCCAGGAGCAGCGCGGTGTGGGAGGTGTGTTTTTTGACGACTTCCAGGAGCTCGGCATGGAGCGCAGTTTTGCCATGATGCAAAGCGTGGGTAATGCCTTGTTGGCGGCTTACTTGCCTATCGTCGAGCGTCGCAAGGACACGCCTTACGGCGAGCGCGAGCGCGACTTCCAGTTGTACCGTCGTGGCCGTTACGTCGAGTTCAACCTGGTGTGGGACCGCGGCACGCATTTCGGCTTGCAATCGGGCGGCCGCACTGAGTCCATCCTGCTGTCGATGCCGCCCCTGACCAGCTGGTCTTACCGCCGTGAAGACCCGCCGGAGTCGCCGGAGGCGGCTTTGACGCGTGACTTCCTGGTGCGCAGGGACTGGCTTTGAGCCAGGCGACTCCCCTGGCCGGACCCCGACGCATCGGCGTTTTTGGCGGTGCCTTTGACCCACCGCATTGCGCGCATGTGGCGCTGGCGCGTGCTGCCATCGACCAGCTGCAACTGGACGAGCTCCGGGTCGTCCCGACGGGCTATGCCTGGCACAAGAACCGCCCGCTGAGCCCGCCTGATCACCGGCTGAAAATGGCCTTGCTGGCATTTTCCGGCCTGCGGGGCGTGAATGTGGACGACCGGGAACTGCGCCGCGCCGGCCCCAGCTACACCATCGACACCCTGGAAGCCTTGTGCAAAGAGCAGCCGGGCTGCGTGCTTTTCCTGGTGATAGGCGGCGACCAACTGGCCGCCTTCGACAAGTGGCGCAGGTGGCAGGATATACTTGCGCTAGCTACAGTTTGTGTAGCAGAACGCCTGCCGCAGGTCGGCGTTTCAGCCAACACAGCAGCGCAGGCACCGGCCTTGCCGGGCCTCATACCCCTGCAATTCCCTGCCATGCCCGTCAGCGCGACCGACATCCGGCAGCGCCTGGTTTCTCAAGGCCATGCGCCCGGCAGCCCCCCGGCTGACCTTCGCGGCCTGGTCCCCGAAGACGTGGCGCGTTATATTTCCGAGCACGGGCTATACAAAGCCCTTCCCATTTCCATCTGAGCAACACTGCATGACCGACACCACCACCAGCGCATCCAAAAACATTCAAAAGCTTCAGCGGGCCATCGTCGATGGTCTGGAAGACGTGAAGGCGCAGGACATCCAGGTTTTTGACACCGAGCACATCACTTCGCTGTTCGAGCGCGTGATCATCGCCTCGGGCACCTCCAATCGCCAGACCAAGGCGCTGGCCGCCAGCGTGCGCGACGCCGTGCGTGAAGCCGGTTTTGGCAAGCCGCGCATCGAGGGTGAAGAAAACGGCGAATGGATCATCGTGGACTGCGGCTCCGCGGTGGCGCACATCATGCAGCCGACCATCCGCCAGTACTACCACCTGGAAGAACTCTGGGGCGATAAGCCCGTCAAGCTCAAGCTGGGTGCTGTGGCCCCGCAAGCCAAGGCCTCGCGCGCCGCCGCCCTGGCTGCCGCCGAAGCCGAAGTGGCCCAGGCTCCGGGCGGTCGCACAGCTGCCCGCACCATTGCCCGTAACGCTGCCCGCAAAGCCGGTCGTGCCAGTGGCGAGCCCGCACCGGCCAGCGCTAAAACGGCCAAACCAGGCGCCCGCAAGGCGCCCGCCAAGTCTGCTGCCGCCGCCGACGTGAAAGCGCCGGTCGCCAAGCGAGCGCCGGCCAAGACAGCGACCAAGACCGCCGCCAAGCCGGCCGTCAAAGCACCGGCCAAAACGGCAGCACCCAAGACCCTGGCCGCCAAAACCGCCGCCCTGAAAAAGCCGGCTGCCAAAAAAGCCGCGCCTAAAAAGGTCGCCGCCAAGAAAACCACCCGGAGCGCATGAAGCTGCAGATCGTCGCGGTCGGCCAACGGGTGCCCGATTGGGCGCAAACCGCCTACGACGATTACGCCAAACGATTTCCGCCTGAGCTCAAGGTCGAGCTGAAGGCGGTCAAGACCGAGGCTCGAGCCTCCAAAACCCTCGACAACCTGCTGGCGGCAGAGCGCAGCCGCATTGAAGCGGCGATCCCACGGGGCACGCGCATCGTCGCCCTGGACGAACGCGGCACCGCCGTGACCACCTTGGCGCTGGCCGACAAACTGCTTCACTGGCAGCGCGAAGGTGGCGACGTGGCCATCGTCATCGGCGGGCCGGACGGCCTGGACCCGGCCTTCAAGCAGGCCGCCCACGAGCGCATTCGCCTGTCTGACCTCACCTTGCCCCACGCTATGGTGCGGGTGCTGCTGATCGAGCAGCTTTACCGCGCCTGGAGCATCACCGTGAACCACCCGTATCACAGAGAGTGACTGTGTCAAAGACTCTTTATCTCGCTTCCCAAAGTCCGCGCCGTGCCCAGCTGCTGGAGCAGCTGGGGGTGGCTTTTGAGTTGCTGCTGCCTGACCCGGCTGAAGATGCCGAGGCGCTGGAAGCAGTGCACGGGCGCGAGGCACCTGCTGTGTATGTGCAGCGGGTGACGCGGCTCAAGCTGGCGGCGGCGGTGGCACGCATGCAGCGCCGCGGCTTGAGCGCCGCGCCTGTGTTGTGCTCAGACACCACGGTGGCCCTGGGCCGCACCCTGCTGGCCAAGCCCGAAACAGAGGCGGATGCGGTTCGCATGCTCAGCCTGTTGTCAGGCAACACGCACCGGGTGCTGACGGCGGTGGCCGTGCAGCAGGGCCGGCAGACACGCGAGGCGCTGAGCGTGTCCAGCGTCAGCTTTGCGCCCATGTCGCTGGCGCAGATCAAGGCCTATGTGGCCTCCGGCGAGCCCATGGGCAAAGCCGGCGCTTATGCGGTTCAGGGCAGGGCGGCCATGCACATCACGCGTATCAGCGGCAGTTACTCGGGCATCATGGGCTTGCCCCTGCATGAGACCGCGCTGCTCCTGCGCGCCAGTGGTTTCAAACTCTGACACTACGATAGCCCCATGACACAGGAAATTTTGATCAACTGGTCGCCCCAGGAAAGCCGTGTTGCAGTGATTGAACACGGCGCCGTGCAAGAGCTGCACGTCGAGCGATCACTAGAGCGCGGCCTGGTCGGCAATGTCTACCTGGGCAAGGTGGCGCGTGTGCTGCCCGGTATGCAGTCGGCCTTCATTGACATCGGGCTGGACCGCGCTGCCTTTTTGCATGTGGCGGACCTGATGAGCAGCATCCACAGCCGGCATGCCGATGCCGACGCTGCCAAAGGCAACGCGCCCCCCGCCGCGCCGCTTGAGCCGATCGAAAGACAGCTTTTTGTGGGCCAGGCCGTCATGGTGCAGGTCTTGAAGGACCCGATCGGCACCAAGGGCGCGCGTCTGACGGCCCAGATCAGCATCGCCGGGCGTTTGTTGGTTTTCCTGCCGCAAGACCAGCACATCGGCGTGTCCCAGAAAATCCCGCCCAAGCAGCGCGAGGACCTGCGCCAGCGACTGCAAGCCCTGGCCGGTGAGGCCGGTGGCGGCTTTATCCTGCGCACCAACGCCGAAGACGCCAGCGATGCGCAGTTGGGCGAAGACATTTTTTATTTGCGCAAGACCTGGGCGCGTATCAAAGACGCCTCGCTGCGCTTGCCACCGGCCTCAGTGCTGCACCAGGACTTGAACCTGCTTCAGCGCGTGCTGCGCGATGTGGCTTCAGAGACGACCCAGACCATTCGCGTGGACTCGCGTGAGCAGTTTGAAAAGCTGCAGGTTTTTGCCGCCGAGTTCATGCCCGCTACGCTGCCCAAAATCCAGCTTTACACCGGCGAGCGGCCGATTTTTGACCTGTTCAACATCGACGAGGAAATCGCCCGGGCGCTGGGGCGGCGGGTCGAACTCAAGTCAGGTGGCTACCTGATCATTGACCAGACCGAAGCGCTGACCACGGTGGACGTGAATACCGGCGGCTTTGTTGGTGCGCGCAACTTTGATGAAACCATTTTCAAGACCAACCTGGAAGCGGCGCAAACGATTGCGCGGCAACTGAGGCTGCGCAACCTGGGCGGCATCGTCATCGTGGACTTTATCGACATGCTGCGCGAAAACCACCGCGACACCGTGCTGGCCGAGTTCAAAAAGCAACTGGCCCGTGATCGCATCAAGACCACAGTGAACGGGTTTTCAGCGCTGGGCTTGTTGGAGATGACGCGCAAACGCACGCGTGAATCGCTGTCGCACCAGCTGTGCGAGCCTTGCAGCGCCTGCGCCGGCAAGGGCGTGGTCAAGACCGCCCGCAGCGTGAGCTACGACATCCTGCGTGAAATACTGCGGGAGGCCAGGCAGTTCGATCCACGGGAATTCCGCGTGGTGGCGTCGCCGCAGGTGATCGAGCTGTTTCTCGACGAAGAAAGCCAGCACCTGGCCGGCTTGAGCGAGTTCATCGGCAAGCCCATCTCGCTGCAGTCTGAGGCCGCCATGGCTCAGGAACACTACGACATCGTGCTGCTTTAAGCGGCGGGCGTGTCGCTGTTTTTGAAACCCAGCTTGTAGAGGTGGCTGTAAGCCCCGCCCCGGGCCAGCAGTTCGGCGTGCGAGCCGGACTCGATCAGCCGTCCGCCATCAAGCATCACAATCCGGTCGGCATGCTGAATGGTGGACAAACGGTGCGCAATGATCAGCGAGGTGCGGTTGGTGGTCAGCCGCTCAATGGCTTGCTGCACGGCTAGTTCTGACTCGGTGTCCAGCGCGGAAGTGGCTTCGTCCAATATCAGGATGGGCGCGTCTTTGTAAAGTGCGCGGGCAATCGCCAGGCGTTGCCGCTGGCCGCCCGAGAGCTGCATGGCGTTGTGGCCGAGCACGGTGTCCATGCCTTGAGGCAGCTCAGCGATGAACTTTTCAAGGTTGGCAGCTTTCAGGCAGTCCGTCACGCGCTGGCGGTCCATCTCACGGCCCAGCGCCACGTTGCACGCAATGCTGTCGTTGAGCATCACCACGTGCTGGCTGACAAACGCAAACTGCGCCCGCAAGGCGGCCAGATCCCAGTCCTTGATCGATACGCCATCCAGCAGGATGTCGCCGGCATCCGGATCCCGAAAGCGGGGCAGCAGGTTCACCAAGGTGCTTTTGCCTGAGCCCGAGGTGCCGACAATCGCCAACGTTTCGCCAGGGCGTATGCGCAAGCTGATGTCATCAAGCGCCGGGTTGGATTCGGCCTTGTATCGCAGTGTGACGCCACTGAGGCTGATGTCACCGCTGGCACGGGCCAGCTTGAAGCTGCCACTGCTTTCGTCTTCAATCTGGTCGAGCAGTTGCACGCCGCGCTCCAGCGCCGCGACGCCGCGCGTGATGGGCGTAGCCGCATCCGACAGGCTCTTGATAGGCGCGATCAGCAGCAGCATGGCGGTGATAAAGGCTACAAAGCTGCCCACCGTGGTGGCGCCATCAGCGCTTTGAATCAGGGCAATCGACACCACCGCCGACAGCGCAATGGCCGCCAGCAACTGCGTCAGTGCGCTCATGCCGGCATGGGTGACGGTGGATTTCATCGACAGGCTGCGCAGCGACACGCTGAGCAGGTGAAAGCGCCCGGCCTGTGCGGCCTGGGCACCGTGCAGGCGGACATCGCGGTGCGCCAGTACGTTTTCTTCAACCACATAAGCCAGGTCGTCGGTGGCGGTCTGGCTTTCCTTGGTCAGCCGGTACAGCCGCCGCGACAACACCCGCACCACCACGGTGACGGCCGGAAACATCAGGGCCACCACGAGCGTGAGTTTCCAGTTGAGGTAGAGCAGGTAAGCGACCAGCGCGAGCACGCTCAGCACATCACGGGCCAGCCGCATGACAGCGTTGACCAACATGTTCGAGCCGTTCTGAACTTCGTAGACCACGGTGTTGGCAATGGTGCTGGCGCTTTGTGCCGTGAACAGGTCCAGGCGGGCACTGAGCAGCTTGTCAAACATGGCTTCGCGTAGTTTTTGCAAGCCCAGGTTGGTCACCCGTGCCAGGCCGAATTGCGCCACAAAAGCCGTCAGCCCGCGTGCGCCAAACAGCAACATCAAAAACACCGGCACCAGCCAGACTTCGAGTTCACCGCCGGCCTTGAAGCCCCGGTCCAGCAGAGGCTTGAGCAGCGCTGGCACCATGGGCTCTGTGGCCGATCCCAATACGGTGGCCGCAATGGCCAGCGCCCAGCCGCCTTTCGAGGCGCTGAAAAAAGGCCAGAGCCGTTGGAAGCTGGCCCGCAGGCTGCCCCGTCGAGCTGCGGGCAATTCAGGCGGCGTGGAAGATGTAGTCAAGAGCCTGTTGCTTGTAATAAGGGACACGGTCGAGTTGCGCTGAATTATGAGTGATGTTTCCGGGTGCTGGCCGGGCAACTTTTTCTGTGTGTACTATTGGGGGTCTGGGCGCAAGATGCAAAATACCGCGAATTCTATTGTCTGGACTGTCAACGTGAACAATGATTTGAATCATGCCAATTTTCAACGACGTGCTGCGCTCAAGGCGCTGACGTCAGCCGGCCTGCTGGCAGCCACTGCCTTGCCGGCATTTGCGCAATTTCGTGTTGAGGTCTCGGGTGTGGGCCTGACTCAGCTGCCCATCGGTTTGCCGCTGTTTGCCGGCGAAGCGCAAGCGCCCCAAAAAATCAGCGCCATCGTCCGTGCCGACCTGGAACGCAGCGGTATGTTCCGCTCGGTGGACGCCGCGGGCGTGTCGGCCGATGAAAATACCCGGCTGGACACCGGCCTGTGGCGTCAGCGCGGCGCCGATTCGGTGGCTGTCGGCAGCGTCACCGCTCTGGCCGATGGCCGCTTCGATGTGCGCGTGCGCCTGTGGGATGTGGTGCGCAGCCAGGACCTGGGCGGTCAAAGCCATGTGGTGTCTGCCGGTGAATTGCGGCTGGCAGCCCACCGCGTGGCCGACTTCGTCCATGAAAAGCTGACTGGCGAAAAAGGGGCTTTTGCAACACGCATTGCTTATGTGACCAAGTCGGCCCAACGCTTTAATTTGTGGGTGGCAGACTCCGACGGCGAAAACGCCCAGCCGGCCCTGACCAGCCCCGAACCCATCATCTCGCCCTCATGGTCACCCTCGGGGGTCCAACTGGCCTATGTGTCTTTCGAGTCGCGCAAGCCGGTGATCTATTCGCACGACGTGGCCACCGGCAAGCGCCGGCTGCTGGCCAACTTCAAGGGCTCCAACAGCGCGCCCGCTTGGTCACCCGACGGCCGGCAACTGGTCGCCACGCTCAGCCGCGACGGCGGCTCGCAGCTTTTTGCGATTGATGTAAATGGAGGCGAGCCGCGCCGGCTGACCCAATCCAGCAGCATTGACACCGAGCCGATTTACTCGGCCGACGGCAAAAACATCTACTTCGTCAGCGACCGCGGCGGTGCGCCCCAGATCTACAAAATGCCGCCCAGTGGCAGCAGCCCGCAGCGTGTGACTTTCACCGGCACCTACAATATCTCTCCTGCCCTGAGTAACGATGGCCGCTGGATGGCCTACATCTCGCGGGTTGGCGGGGCTTTCAAGTTGCATTTGATGGACCTGTCCAGCGGCGCCACGACGGCCCTGACCGACACCAGTGCGGATGAGAATCCGAGCTTTGCCCCGAACAGCCGCCTGATTGTTTATGCCACGCAGCACCAGGGCCGCGAGGCCTTGATGACCAGCACCTTGGACGGCAAAGTCAAGGCCCGCCTGACCGGGTCAACCGGGGATATCCGGGAGCCCGACTGGGGCCCTTTTTCGCGCTGATTTATGGTTTTTTTTCGGCTTTTATCGGTTTTTTTGAGAGGTTTTTCATGAAACGAGTGCTCTTTTCCCGCCTGTCCGCCCTCATGCTGTCGCTGACCTTGGTCGCTTGCGGCTCCAATGTGAAGCTGAACGACGTTCCCGTCGAAGACCGCGCAGGCGGCAACGCAGGGCAAAACGCCGCTGCCAACGCGCCGTCGGCCGCAGGTCAGGCCGTGGCACCGGTTCAAATCCGCAGTGCAGACACCGCCGGCGTCGGTCCTTCCGGTGTGGCACGTGTCATTTACTTTGATTACGACAGCTTCAGCATCCGCCCGGAATTCCAGAGTGCCATCGATTCGCACGCCCGTTTTCTAACGGCTGACAAGGCCCGCAGGATCGCCATCGAAGGCCACACCGACGAGCGCGGTGGCCGCGAATACAACGTGGCACTTGGCCAAAAACGCTCTGAAGCCGTGCGCCGTGCGCTGGCTTTGCTGGGCGTGGCTGAAAGCCAGATCGAGGCCGTCAGCCTGGGCGAAGAAAAACCAGCCCAGACCGGCAGCACCGAAGAAGCCTTCTCTCGCAACCGCCGCGCTGAAGTCAATTACCGCTGAAGCAGGGGGCTGCCGCTTTGCCATCCATCTCCCTTTTGGGCCTGAGAGCTGTCTTGGTGGCAGCTTGTCTGCTGTCATTTGGCGCCGCCCGGGCTGCGCTGTTTGAGGACGACGAAGCGCGCCGCGCCATTCTGGACCTGCGCCAGAAGGTCGAACAGATGCAGCAGCGCAACGCCGACCAGTTGCGCAAGCTCTCCGAAGACAATACCCAGGGCAGCGAGCAACTCAACGGGCAGCTGGGCCAGATGCGCAGAAGCATTCTCGAGTTGTCTAACCTGATCGAGAGCCTGCGTGGCGAACTGGCCGCCGCGCGCGGGCAAGGCGAGCAATTGACCCGCGAAGTGTCGCAATTGGCCCGCGAACTGGCCGAAGTGCAGCGGCGGCAAAAAGACATTGCCCAGGGCACTGAAGAGCGACTGAAAAAATTCGAGCCTTCCAAAGTCACGGTCGATGGCCTCGAGTTCATGGCCGAGCCGGGCGAGGCGCGCGACTACGACGCTGCACTGGCCGTCATGCGCAAAGGTGATTTTGCCCTGGCGTTACCTGCTTTCACCGACTTCGTTCGCCGTTATCCCGCCAGTGGCTACCACCCATCGGCCCTGTTTTGGCTGGGCAACCTTCACTACGCCCAGCGCAATTACAAAGACGCCATGGCCCAGTACCGGGCTCTGGTGGCCGCGGCACCAGCGCACTTGCGCGCGCCTGATGCCATGCTCTCCATCGCCAATTGCCAGGTCGAGCTGAAGGAAACCAAAGCCGCCCGCAAAACGCTGGAAGACCTGGTCAAGGCCCACGCCCAGTCTGAGGCCGCCACGGTGGCCAAGACGCGGCTGGCCAAACTCAAGTAAGGGCGGGTATCGCCATTCCGGCCCTAAAATGCCGGCATGGATACCGCCGCACTTCAATCCCTCAACACGCAGGTCCTTTGGGCTGCTTTCGCCTTGTCGGCGCTGTTTGGCGCCATCGCCCAGCGCACGCATTTCTGCACCATGGGGGCGGTCAGTGACATCGTCAGCATGGGCGACTGGACGCGCATGAGGGTCTGGGGCCTGGCGATCGGCGTGGCCATCATCGGCTTTGCCGGCTTGGCTGCCGCCGGCCTGATCGACCCCACCAAAACCCTGTACGCCTCCAACCGCCTCGTCTGGCTGTCGGCACTTGCCGGTGGTGCCATGTTTGGCTTTGGCATGGTACTGGCTTCAGGTTGCGGCAGCAAAACGCTGGTGCGCATCGGCAGCGGCAACCTCAAGTCACTGGTGGTGTTTGCCGTCATGGGCCTGGCGTCATTTGCCACCCTCAAGGGCGTCACCGCCGTGCTGCGTGTGGCCACTGTTGACCGTGTCGCCATCGACTTTGCGCAGCCTGCCAACCTAGGCCAATGGGTGGCCAACGTCAGCGGTTTGCAACCCTCTGTGGCCGCACTGGCCGTGGGTCTGGTGCTGGGTTTGGGTCTGCTGGTCTGGGCGCTGGCCGGGTCCAATTTTTCAAGCCCCGACAACCTGCTGGCCGGCCTGGGCATAGGCGCCATCATCACTGCCATGTGGTGGGTCAGCGGTCGCATGGGCTTTGTGGCCGAGCATCCTGAAACACTGGACGCCGTTTACCTGGCCACCAACTCCGGTCGTGCCGAGGCCTTGAGTTTTGTGGCCCCAGTGGCCTACACGCTCGACTGGCTGATTCTGTTCAGCGACAAGAGCAAGGTGCTGACCATCGGCATCGTCTCCGTGGTGGGCGTTGTGGCGGGCTCGGCCCTGCAGTCACTGGCTTCGCGCTCGTTTCGCTGGGAAGGCTTTGGCGGTACCGAAGACACCGTTAACCACCTCATCGGCGCCGTACTCATGGGCATCGGTGGCGTGACCGCCATGGGCTGCACAGTGGGGCAGGGCCTGTCGGGTGTTTCCACCCTGAGCGTCACCAGTTTCATCGCGCTGGTCGCCATCCTGGCCGGCGCTGTGGCGGGCCTCAAATACCAGATCTGGCGCCTCGAGCGCAGCCTTTGATGACCGGGCTGCTGCCCGAAGCCGCCGACCTTGAACGCCGCTTCGGCGGCCTTGCCCGTTTGTACGGTCCGGCCGGTGCCCAGCGCATACGTCAGGCCCATGCGGTGGTGGTCGGCCTGGGCGGCGTGGGCTCCTGGGCTGCAGAAGCGCTTGCCCGCAGCGGTGTTGCCAGGCTCACGCTGATCGACCTGGACCATATTTCCGAATCCAACATCAACCGCCAGCTTCATGCGCTGGACAACACGCTCGGGCAATCCAAAGTGCAAGCCATGCGCGAGCGCATCGGGCTGATCAACCCGGACTGCGATGTGGTGTGTGTGGAGGAATTTGTGGACGCCGCCAACTGGCCGCAAATCGCCGGCCTTGATGGGCTGAACGATCCAGCTCCACTGGCCGTGCTCGACGCCTGTGACCAGGTGCGTGCCAAAACAGCGATGGCCACCTGGGCCATGGCGCACGGCGTCAACTTCATCAGCGTGGGCGCCGCAGGCGGTAAACGTCATGCGCACCGCGTCGACATCGAAGACCTCTCGCTCACCACCCATGACCCGCTGCTCGCGCAGCTGCGTTACCGCTTGCGCAAAGAGCAGGGCGCTGCCCGCACAGGCAAGATCGGCGTGCCCTGCGTCTTCAGCCGCGAAGCCGTCATGCCGCCAGACGCACTGTGTGAAGTCGACGCCGCCAGCGATGGCAGCCTCAACTGCCACGGCTATGGCTCAGTGGTCACCGTCACCGCCAGCTTCGGCCTGTGCGCAGCAGGCTGGTTGCTCGATAAAATTGCGCTTGGCTCTAAAAGCGCGAGTAAATGACGCTATAATTTGAGGCTTGCCTGAGCAGCGTAAAAGTTGTGCAGCCAAGAGTCGAAGAAGAATAAGTGGGACGTTAGCTCAGTTGGTAGAGCAGCGGACTTTTAATCCGTTTGTCGTGGGTTCGACCCCCGCACGTCCCACCACCGAATTTGGGTAAATTAGCCTTCAAGCCACACAAAAGCCCGCTGTTGA
>JBIKHR010000223.1:0-5307 GCA_044362035.1 Polaromonas sp.
GCGAGATCTTGCGCCTGAACGGTTTCAGCGCCGCCTCCACGCTGGAAGAAATGACCACTGTCTTGCAGCGCATGGCGGTGCTGCAGGCTGTACCGGGCGCAGGCGCGGCAGACGATGCCACAGACCCAGACATTGCCGAAACAGCGCGCCTGGCGCAGTTGCTGCCGGCTGACGAGACGCAGTTGCTGTACAGCCTGTGCCTGCATGGCCGCGGCGAGTTGGGTCTGGCCCCGGACGAATATGCCGCACTGACCATGGTGCTGTTGCGCCTGCTGCCTTTCAAGCGGCCGGCCACTGGTGCAGCATCTGCGGGGGGTGCCGCCGAGCCCCTAAAAAAGCCGCAGGCTGAGTCGCCCGGGCCGGCGACTGCACCCGCCGCCCGACCCGCACTGGCGCCGACTTCGGCACCAGCACCTGCATCAGTTTTAGCGCCAGCACCTGTCCCGGCGCCCGCGTCAGCTGGCTCAGTGCTAGCCCCTGCCGCTGGCCTTCAAGCCCCGCGCGTTGAGGCAGATTCCCCGCTTGTCTCATCGCCGGCCTCAGCCCCCATGTCCAGCGAACTCGGCGATGCGTGGGCCGAACGGGTTCAGGCCTTGATGGCCGCTGATCTGGTCGCCGGACTGGTGCGCGAACTGGCCCTGCAATCCGAGTTGCAGTCGCAAGAGGGCGGTGTGTGGACACTGCAGGTTGAAAGCCAGTCCCTCAACCATGCAGGGGCTTGCGACAAGCTCTTGCAGTCGCTGCAGGCTTTGCCAACAGGGGCCGGTAAGCCGGCACCAGCGCGCTTGCAGGTCGTGCTGGGCCCCGTCAGCGACACGCCGGCGCGCCGCCTGATCGCGGCCCAGAATGAGCGCCAGCGGCAGGCCGAAGAAGTCATCGCGGCCGACCCCTTTGTGCAGGACATGGTGCGCCAATGGGGGGCGCGCATCGTGCCCGGCAGCGTGCGACCGCTGGCCACCGACGTTGCCAAGCCGATATGATCCAGCCACCCATTCAAGACACGCAATCAAGCCACGCCACAAAGGAATCAAAACATGTTCAACAAGGGACAACTCGCCGGCCTCATGAAGCAGGCGCAAGCCATGCAGGACAACCTGAAAAAAGCCCAGGACGAGCTGGCTTTCATCGAAGTCACGGCCGATGCCGGCGCGGGTCTGGTCAAGGTCACCATGACCTGCAAGCATGACGTCAAGCGCATCGAGATCGACCCCAGCCTGCTGGTGGCCGACGACAAGGACATGCTGGAGGATTTGGTGGCGGCCGCATTCAACGCCGCCGTGCGCAAGGCGGAAGACCTGAGTCAGGAAAAGCTCGGCAAGATCACTGCCGGCATGCCTGGCTTGCCCGGCGGCATGAAGATGCCCTTTTGATGTCCACGCGCCAGCGCGCTGACCGGGGTACGCCCTGATGGCCGACTCCAATGCGCTGGAGGGCCTGACCGAGGCACTGCGCCGTTTGCCTGGCGTCGGGGTCAAGTCGGCGGCGCGAATGGCTTTTCACTTGTTGCAAAACGACAAGCCAGGTGCGCTGCAGATTGCCAAGGCGATTGAGCATGCGGTGCACAGCGTCAAGCACTGCGCCCTGTGCAACACCCTGACCGAAGAAGACGTTTGTAATACCTGTCAAAACCCGCAGCGTGACCGCAGCAAACTCTGCGTGGTCGAGACCCCGGCAGACCAGGCCGCTCTGGAGCGCACCCTGGCCTACCAAGGCCTTTATTTTGTGTTGATGGGCAAGCTCAGCCCGCTCGACGGTGTGGGCCCCAGCGACATCGGTCTGCAAACCCTGTTTGACCGCGTGGTGCCGCGCGGCGCCGATGGCCAGCACCTGCCGGCCGATCAGCGCGAGGTGCAAGAAGTGATTCTGGCCACCAACTTCACGGCCGAAGGCGAGGCCACGGCGCATGTGATCGGCCAGGCACTGAAAAGCCGCGGCGTGCAGGTCACGCGCCTGGCGCGCGGCGTGCCTGTGGGCAGCGAGCTCGAGTACGTGGACCTGGGCACCATTGCGCACGCGCTGGTGGACCGGCGCTGATCTGGTCTGGGCACAAAAATAATTATTCGGCTTTCAACTTTTTAAAGGAATTCGCTCATGCTTCCCAGCTTTACCGTGGCTTACTGGTGCGTTTTGGTGATGGCGCTGATGCCGGTGGTCTGCGCCGGCATTGCCAAGTCCGGCATGATGGGCACGCCGCGTCGCGAAGGTGGTTACGACAACGACAACCCGCGCAACTGGCTGTCGCTGCAGACCGACTGGCGCGCCCGTGCCAACAACGCCCAGGCCAATACATTCGAAGCCTTGCCCTTCTTTTTTGCGGCCGTCATCATTGCCCATCAGTTGCAGGCGCCACAGTGGCGCATCGACCTGCTGGCACTGGCGTTTGTGGCGCTACGGGCCGCTTATGTGGCGGCATACGTCAAGAACAAGGCCAATTTGCGAAGTGTGGTGTGGGTCATCGCCTTGCTGGTCAATGTGGGCCTGTTGTTCGCCGGCTTTCGCTGATCGGCAGCCGGCTCGCTGCCGGCGTTCATCGCTTTGAGTGAAAACCCGCACGGGGATGTTCCCGATGCGGGTTTTTTCATGCCCCGCTAATCTTCGGTCTGTACTCAAAAAATTAAAACATCAGACTTTCATGACACGATCCGCAGGTTTTTCCCGCCGTCAATTCGGCCGCGTCGGCATGCTGGCTGCGGCCTGCCTGACGGTTCCGGCATTGCAGGCACAAGCCAAGCCGGAAAAAAGCCGGGTGGTGCTGGCGGTGGGCGGCAAACAGGCCCTGCATTACCTGCCCCTGACGATTGCCGATCAACTGGGTTACTTCCGGGCCGAGGGGCTGGAGTTGGAGATCGTCGACATGCAGACCGCGGCTCGCGCCTCGCAAGCGCTGGCTGGCGGTACTGCTCAGGTGTGTGCCAGCGCCTTTGAACAAGTGTTGGCTTTGCAGGCGCGCAATCAGTGGTACCAGGCCTTTGTAGTGCAGGCCCGCACCCCGCAAATCGCCTTCGGGGTGTCCACACGCGCCATGCCCGGTTACAAGACGCTGGCCGACCTGAAGGGCAAAAAAATCGGCATTGCTGCGCCCGGCTCGTCTTCTTACATGGTGGTCAATCTGCTGCTTTCGCGGGCCCGCCTGAGCGCCGGTGAGGTGAGTTTTATTGAGCTCAGCGGCACCGCCGGTGCATTGGCTGCCTTGCGCTCCGGGCAAATTGACGCCATCAGTTACGCCGACCCGGTGATGACCATGCTCGAGCAAAAGGGCGAGGTCAAGGTCGTCTCGGACACGCGCACGCTCAAGGGCACGGTCGATGTGTTTGGCGGGCCCATGCCCTCAGCCTGCCTGTATGCGGCCAGCGAGTTTGTCCAGAAAAACCCGAACACCTGCCAGGCCCTGGCCAATGCCATGGTGCACGCCCTGAAGTGGCTGCAAACGGCGGGCCCGGGCGACATCATCAAAACTGTACCTGACGCTTATTTGCTGGGTGACCGGGCCTTGTACCTGGCATCGTTTGAGCAGGTTCGCGAGTCGATTTCGCCGGACGGACTCATGCCGGTTGAAGCCGCCCGCACCGCCTTGAGGGTCCTGCAGGCTTTTGACCCTGCTGTTCAGGGTGTCAGGATTGATTTGCCGCGGGCTTTTACCAATGAATTTGCGCTGCGGGCCAAAGGACGCTTCAAGGCCTGAGGCCCGTTGAGGGCTTCAGCGTTGGCTCGCCTTGGCGGTCGTTGTTGCTGCTGTCTTTGGGCCTGCCTTTGTGCCGGCCTTAGGGCCCGCCTTCAGGTTGCTCTTGCCCTTGGCGCCGCGCTTGCCGGAAGCGACCTTGACGGGCAGGTAAAGCACCACGTCCTGCCCCAGCTTGAAGGCCGTGTGGGCGGTGACGCGGTTCCAGTCGGCCACATCCAGGCTGCTGACGCGGTAACGCTTGGCCAGGGTGGCCACGGTTTCGCCTTTGCGGGCCTTGACCGTGGTGCGCCGCGTCACGGTTTCCGGCGACAGGCTCATGTGGCCGTTTTCGGCAACATGGCTGGTCACATCGTTTTCTACCTTGGCCGAGCGCGGCACCAGCAGCGTGGAGCCGGCCTTGATCAGCATGCGTGGCGGAATGCTGTTGATTGAGCGCAAGTCGCTTTCAGCCATCCCGGTGCGGCGTGCGGCTTCCACCGGTGACATGGTGCTGGGCACTGTCCAAGTGGTCCAGCTGGCGTACTGGCCCAGCGTGTAGGCCTCGAAGTTGCGCTGGAATACTTTGGCGTTGTCCCAGGGCAGCAGAATTTGCGGGACTCCCGCCGCCAGAATGACGGGCCGGCTGGCGGCCGGGTTAAGCGCCTTGAAGTCTTCGAGCTTGACGTCAGCGAGCTTGGCCGCCAGCGCCACATCGATGTCACGCGAGATGGGGACTTCCTGAAAGTAAGGGTGGTTTTCAATCAGTGGCAGCTCGGTCTGAAAATTCTGCGGATTGGCCACGATGTTCTTGACGGCTTGCAATTTGGGCACGTAAAGGCGGGTTTCCGCCGGCATGTTCAGCTCGGTGTAGCTGGTACCCAGGCCGGCCCGTTTGTTGCGCGCAATGGCGCGCCCCACACTGCCTTCGCCCCAGTTGTAGGCGGCCAGCGCCAGGTGCCAGTCGCCGAACATGCCGTGCAGCTTTTGCAGGTAGTCCAGCGCCGCGCGGGTGGACGCCAACACATCGCGCCGGTCATCACGGAAGACGTTTTGCTTGAGCTCGAAATAGGTGCCTGTTCGGGGCATGAACTGCCACATGCCGGCCGCCTTGGCGCTGGAGACCGCCTGCGGGTTAAAAGCGCTTTCAATGAAGGGCAGCAACGCCAGCTCGGTGGGCATGTTGCGCTTTTCCAGCTCTTCAACAATATGAAACAGGTATTTTTTGGAGCGCTCTGTCATGCGCTGTATGTAGTCTGGCCGGCTGGCGTACCACTGCTCGCGGTCCTTGACCAGAGGGCCTTCAAGGTCGGGCATGCGAAAGCCGCGGCGGATCCGGTCCCACAACTCAATGGGCGCTTCCGTTGGCGCGACCGACTGGGCTTCAACTGCCACGGGTCTCAAGACAGTGCTGGGTGCCAGCGTAGGGCCTGCCGGGGCTCTGGGCTGGACCGCGACCGGGCTGTCGGCACGGGCAGTCGGGGCAGCTTGCGGGGATGGTTGCGGCTCGTTAAGAACGGCCTGGCTCTCGGCGGGGGGCAGTGCGCCGGTTGTTGCGCAACCGGACAGCACGGCCATGCCCAGCAGCAAGGCAAGGCTTGCCAGGCGGCCGGCGCGGCTTTGGTGCGTGCGCAGTGGGGCTGAAAGGC
>JBIKHR010000224.1:0-5233 GCA_044362035.1 Polaromonas sp.
TACCGCGACAAGACTGCGGCCGGAATTGACGCTTATTCAGAGCGCTGCCTGCGGCGGGTCTGGCGCGCCGAGCGCTTTTCATGGTGGTTCACCAGCCTCATGCACCGGCTGCCGGAAAACGGCGAGATCGGCCAGAAACTGCAAGAGGCCGAGCTCGACTACATCATCCACTCTGAGTCCGGCTCGCGCTCGGTGGCGGAAAACTATGTCGGGCTGCCACTGAACTTCGGCGAATAAGCCGCCAGCTGCGCATGGGTTAAATTCAGCCCCATGACAAGCCCTCCCGCACAGCACCCTGCCCCGCCAGCCCCAACAAACTTGAATACCCTGAAAGGCCTGCGCCTGCTCAGCCTGGCGCTGAACCTGCCCGGCCCGGCAGCCCTGATGCGTTGCCGCCAAATGGGCGCACGCTGCGTCAAGCTCGAGCCGCCTGCGGGCGACCCGATGCAGCACTACAGCCCGGCCGCTTACGCACAGCTGCACGCGGGCGTGACAACCATCACCGCAGACCTGAAAACCGCTGCCGGCCAACAAGTCCTGCACCGCCAGCTGGCCAAAACCGATGTGCTGCTAACCTCTTTTCGCCCCTCAGCCATTGAAAAGCTGGGGCTGAACTGGAAAAGCCTGCACCGCCAGTACCCTGCCCTGTCGCATGTGGCGATTTTCGGCAGCCCCGGCTTGAGCGCCGAAACGCCGGGCCATGACCTGACCTATCTGGCCGACAAGGGGCTCGTGCCCGGGCTGGAACTGCCCGCCACGCTGTTCGCGGACATGGGCGGCTCTTTGATGGCCAGCGAAGCGGTGCTGCAAGCAGCGCTGCGCCAGCGCCTGGGCGGCCAAGGAGTGAAAGGGGTGCGGCTCGAAGTGGCGCTCGCCAGCGCAGCCGACTACCTTGCGCTGCCCCGGCACTGGGGGCTGACCCAGCCCGAAGGTTTTGTGGGCGGCGCGCATGCCGGCTACGGTGTCTATGCCTGCCGTGACGGCCGGGTGGCGGTGGCCGCGCTGGAGCCGCATTTTGCGGCGGCGCTGTGTGCGGCAGCCGGCGTGGCAACATCAACCGTGGCCAGCTTGCAGAGCGCAGCCACGCGCGCGGCCATCGCCCGGTTTTTAAAGCAGCAAACGCGGGCCCAGTTGGATGCACTGGCCCTGGCGCACGACATTCCGCTGCACACCATGGCCTGAGGCCTGGCTTCGGGCTTCGCGTTTCAGCGGCGCTTGGACGGTTTCGGTCCGGCCGCTTTGGCAGGGCCAGCACCCTGGGCCAGCGGCGGCAAGCCGGTGTGGCGCGTCAGCAAACGGCCTTTGACGGGCGCTGCCGGCTTGGCTGGTGCCGAGGTCGAGTTTTTACGGCGCGCGCTCTGGTAGCCGCCGTCCGTCAGCGGCTGGAAGGTGGGTATCAAATGGTGCTTGCCGTTGCCGATCAAATCAGCCCGGCCCATGGCCTTGAGCGCCTCGCGCAGCAGCGGCCAGTTGTTGGCGTCGTGGTAGCGCAAAAACGCCTTGTGCAGGCGCCGGCGCTTGTCGCCGCGCACGATGTCCACCGTCTCGCTGTCGCGCGTGATCTTGCGCAACGGGTTGCGGCTGGTGTGGTACATGGTGGTGGCCGTGGCCATGGGCGACGGGTAAAAAGTCTGCACCTGGTCGGCCCGGAAACCGCTTTTCTTGAGCCAGACGGCCAGGTTCATCATGTCCTCGTCGCTGGTGCCCGGGTGGGCGGCGATGAAGTAGGGAATCAAAAACTGCTTTTTGCCGGCTTCGAGCGAGTATTTCTCGAACAGCTGCTTGAACTTGTCGTAGCTGCCGATGCCGGGTTTCATCATCTTGGTCAGCGGGCCCTGCTCGGTGTGCTCGGGCGCAATCTTGAGGTAGCCGCCCACGTGGTGCGACACCAGTTCCTTGACGTACTCGGGGCTTTCGACCGCCAGGTCGTAGCGCACGCCAGAGCTGATTAGAATTTTCTTGATGCCCTTGAGCGCTCTGGCGCGGCGGTACATCTTGATCAGCGGCGCGTGGTCGGTGTTCAGGTTCGGGCAGATGCCAGGGTAGACACAAGACGGTTTGCGGCAGGCTGCTTCAATCTCAGCCGACTTGCAGCCGATGCGGTACATGTTGGCGGTCGGTCCGCCCAAGTCGGAAATGGCGCCGGTGAAACCCTTGACGGTGTCGCGAATCGCCTCGATCTCGCGGATCACCGAGTCTTCAGAGCGACTTTGAATGATGCGGCCTTCGTGCTCGGTGATAGAGCAGAACGTGCAGCCGCCAAAGCAGCCGCGCATGATGTTCACGCTGAAGCGAATCATCTCCCAGGCCGGGATTTTGGTGCTGTGGTCGTGGCTGCCGTTCTCGTCGGCGTAGCTCGGGTGCGGCGAACGGGCGTAGGGGAGGTCAAACACGTAGTCCATCTCGGCCGTGGTCAGCGGGATGGGCGGCGGGTTGATCCAGACATCACGCGCCGTGGCGCCCTCGCCGTGCGCCTGCACCAGCGCGCGCGCGTTGCCGGGGTTGGTTTCCAGGTGCAGCACACGGTTGGCGTGGGCGTAAAGCACGGCATCGCTTTTGACCTGTTCGTAAGACGGCAGGCGGATCACCGAGCGGTCACGCGGCGGCACCTTGATCTTGCCCTGCATCGACGGCAGGCTGGGGTTTTGCACAAAGGTCAGGGGCTTGATGGCCGGGTTGGCTTGCGTTGCCTGGGGTTTGGCTTGCGCCATGGCCTGCACCTTGATCGCCGGTGAGCCGGCCGCTTCGGCCTTGACGGCGACCTCGGCGGCCTCGTCTTCGCGGGCGCAGGTGGCGCCCTGCTCTTTGGCCTGCTCCGAAATCATCAGGTAGGGGTTGACATGCGCCTCGACACGGCCCGGCGCGTCGACGCTGGTCGAATCAATCTCAAACCAGCCGGCGGCCGTCTCGTCGCCGCTGCGGCGCAAAAAGGCGGTGCCGCGAATGTCGGTGATGTTGGCAATCGGCTCCTTCGCAGCCAGACGGTGGGCGATCTCGACAATCGCCCGCTCAGCGTTGCCGTACAGCAGTAAGTCGCACTTGGCGTCGATCACCACGCTTCGACGAACCTTGTCCGACCAGTAGTCGTAATGCGCGATACGGCGCAGCGAGCCTTCAATGCCGCCCAGAATGATGGGCACTTCTTTGTAGGCTTCGCGGCAGCGCTGCGAATACACCAGCGCCGCGCGGTCCGGCCGCTTGCCACCGATGTCGCCCGCTGTGTAGGCGTCGTCGCTGCGGATCTTGCGGTCCGCCGTGTAGCGGTTGATCATCGAATCCATGTTGCCGGCGGTCACGCCAAAGAACAGGTTGGGCTTGCCCAGAATGCGAAACGGATCGGCAGTTTGCCAGTCGGGCTGGGCAATGATGCCGACCCGAAAACCCTGGCCTTCGAGCATGCGGCCGATGACCGCCATACCGAAACTCGGGTGGTCCACATAAGCGTCGCCCGTGACGATGATGATGTCGCAGCTGTCCCAGCCCAGTGCCTGCATTTCCTCACGGCTGGTGGGCAAAAACTTGGCCGTGCCAAAGCGGGCCGCCCAGTACTTGCGGTAACTGGTCAGCGGCTTGGCAGTACGCGTGAAAAAGGAGACGTCTAAAGGGGCGTTCATGGGGGCTTCGGGTAACCCGATATTGTAGGGTTTTAGCCCCGAAAGCACCCGTGAGCCCGAATGGCCCTTGAAAGCGCGGGTCAGGCGCGCAGATCGGCGCAGGTCACCCAACGGCCCTCGCGTTCGCTTTGCTCGCCGCGCGAGAGCAAAGCCATCAGTTGCCGCACCTCGCGGGCCGCCACCGGTGGCGCCGGCAAAACCGCTGCATCGGCCGGAAGCGTACCGCGCCTGGCCAGCAAACAATCGCGCAATTGCGCATACAAGGCGGGGTAGCAGCCACGGGCCGCGGGCGCTGGTCGGCTGACCCGCTGGCCGTCCTCCCAAGTGATGACTTCACCGGGCTGCGGGTCCAGACCCCAGTCTGCCGAAGCCTCCAGTGGCGGCCGGCGGCCGGCCTTCAAGGCGTCTTCCTGGGTGTCCATGCCGTGCTTGATGAAAGAACCCTGCGTGCCATGCACCGCAAAACGCGGGCTGCCGGCGGGCACCAGCGCACCCGCGTGCAGCACTGCCCGCAGGCCGGGCTGCAGGCTGTCATAGCGCAACTGGGCATGAAAGCAGTCATGCACCTGCGCCCCGTCACGCTGGGCCGCCAGGTCCAGCATCAGTGCATCGGGCACACCCAGCAACACCAGGCACTGGTCCAGCAGGTGCGAACCCAGGTCCAGCCAGAGGCCGGCACCCGGCACATCGTTGTCACGCCAGCGGTCCAGCACCTGCGGCTTGAAGCGGTCATAGCGCGACTCGAACTGCACCAGACGGCCCAACTCTCCCCGGGCCAGCACTTGTTTCAGGCTTAAAAAATCTGCGTCAAAACGGCGGCTCTGGTAGACCGTGAGCACCTTGCCCTGCGCTTGCGCCAGTGCCAGCAGATCCTCGGTCTCGGCCAGCGTGACGGTGCAAGGTTTGTCGACCAGCACATGCTTGCCGGCCAGCAAGGCTGCGCGGGCCAGCGCATGGTGGCTGTCGTTCGGGCTGGCGATGATGACCAGTTCGATGTTCGGGTCGGCAAAAGCCTGAGCCGGCGTAGCCAGCACCGGCACGCCCGGCCAAGCCGCCTGAACGTCACCGGCCTGGCTGCTGACGATGCCGGCCAACGTGATGCCGGGCACGCCGGCGATCACGGGCGCATGAAAGTTGCGCCCGGCGTTGCCAAAGCCGATCAGCGCGCAGCGCAGCGGGGCCTGGGCGGCCGGGTCAAAGGGCTCGGTCGAGAGCTTGTTCAGGGTGGTGTGGCTGTTCATGCCCGACATCATCGGTCATACCGGGCGCGGCCGGGTCTGGCCTGCCTCAGCGTTGCGTCATTTGCCCGCGCAGCTCGCCACCCGGATGCGCCGAAGTGTGAATATTGGCGTACCAGCGCCCGGCCAGCAGGTCAGCGATCTGCGCGGCCGTCAGCGTGGCCGAGCCTTCCATGACCGGAGCCATCTGCCCGGGAAAGGGCAGCACCACCCGCGCATTGGCACCCACAGGGGCCGGGCCGTGAAAGTGTCCAGCCGTGGCCGGTCCGCTCAGGTTGGCGTACGAGAGTTTCCAGCGCAGCAGGTTGGTGTCCTTGTTGAGTACGGCATCGACCTGGCCAGTGCCGATGGACGACACCGGCGGCACTTCGTTGGCGCTGC
>JBIKHR010000225.1:0-5200 GCA_044362035.1 Polaromonas sp.
TCTCGCCTGAGCGGTGCGAAATGACGGCGGTGTAACCGGCGCGTTTGGCCATCTCGATGGCGGCAAAGGTTTCGGTCAGCGTGCCGATCTGGTTGATCTTGATGAGGATGGAATTGGCAATGTTCTTGTCAATGCCTTCCTTCAGGATCTTGGTGTTGGTGACAAACAGATCGTCGCCGACCAACTGCACTTTTTTGCCCAGACGCTCGGTCAGGATCTTCCAGCCGTCCCAGTCGCCTTCAGCCATGCCGTCTTCGATGCTGATGATGGGGTATTTGTCGACCCAGGTGGCCAGCATGTTGGTCCACTCGGTGGCGTCCAGGCTCAGGCCTTCGCCGGACAGTTCGTACTTGCCGTCCTTGTAAAACTCGGAGGCCGCGCAATCCAGGCCCAGTGCAATTTGCTCGCCCGCCACATAGCCGGCCTTGTCGATGGCTTCCAGAATCATCTGGATCGCTGCTTCATGGTTCGGCAGGTTGGGGGCAAAGCCGCCTTCGTCACCGACGGCCACGCTCATTCCCTTGTCGTGAATGATTTTTTTGAGCGCATGAAAGATCTCAGCGCCGTAGCGCAGCGCTTCGCGAAAGCTCGGTGCGCCGATCGGGATGATCATCAGCTCTTGCAAATCCAGGTTGTTGTTGGCGTGCGCGCCGCCGTTGACCACGTTCATCATGGGCACAGGCATTTGCATGGCGCCAGAGCCGCCAAAGTAGCGGTACAGCGGCAGGCCGGCTTCTTCCGCGGCGGCGCGGGCCACGGCCATGCTGACGGCCAGCGTGGCGTTGGCGCCCAGGCGGGACTTGTTCTCGGTGCCGTCCAGATCGATCAGCGTGCGGTCCAGAAACGCCTGCTCGCTGGCGTCCAGGCCCAGCACGGCCTCCGAGATTTCGGTGTTGATGTGTTCAACGGCTTTTAGTACGCCTTTGCCCAGATAGCGGGACATGTCACCGTCGCGCAGCTCAATGGCTTCACGCGAACCAGTGGACGCGCCTGAGGGCACGGCCGCGCGGCCCATCACGCCGGACTCCAGCAGCACGTCGCACTCCACCGTGGGGTTGCCCCGGCTGTCGAGGATTTCGCGGGCGACGATGTCAACAATTGCACTCATGTAATTCTTTCAATCCAGGTGTTCAAGTAAAAAAATAAAAAATCAGACGCCTTCGACCAGCACCATCCGCATCACGGCGGCGCCTTGGCGCGCTGCGCGGGCCTTGCCGTATTCCGGCGAATCGTTGAAACGGCGCGCCGCATCCAGCGAGGCAAATTTAAGGATCACCACCCGGTCTGGCGACCAGTCACCTTCGAGCACCTCGACCTGGCCGCCGCGCACACAGACTTCTGCGCCGTGCGCCTGCATGGCAGCAGATGACCATTTTTTGTACTCTTCGTATTGGACCGGGTTGGTCACCTTGACGTTGGCAATGATGTAGGCGCTGGTCATGTCAGGCGCCGAAGTTATTTTCGAGGTAACCGTTTTTCTTGGTCACGCGGTCCAGCTCGAGCAGGGTTTCGAGCAAGGCTCGCATGTGCTTGAGTGGTACGGCGTTGGGGCCGTCGCTCAGGGCATTGGCCGGGTCTGGGTGCGTTTCCATGAAGAGGCCGGCAACGCCCACGGCCACGGCCGCACGTGCCAGCACCGGCACCATCTCGCGCTGCCCACCGCTGCTGGTGCCCATGCCGCCGGGCAGTTGCACCGAATGCGTGGCATCAAACACCACAGGCGCGCGCGTCTCGCGCATGATCGCCAGGCTGCGCATGTCGCTCACCAGGTTGTTGTAGCCAAAGCTGGCGCCACGCTCGCAGGCCATGAACCGGTCTTCGTCCAGGCCTTTTTCGCGCGCTGCGGCACGGGCTTTGTCGATGACGTTCTTCATGTCGCCCGGGGCCAGGAACTGGCCCTTCTTGATATTGACCGGCTTGCCCGATTGCGCCACGGCGTGAATGAAGTCGGTCTGGCGGCACAAAAAGGCCGGCGTTTGCAGCACATCGACCACGGCAGCCACCGCAGCAATGTCGGCCTCAGAATGCACGTCGGTCAACACCGGCACGCCGAGCTCACGTTTGACTTTGGCCAGAATCTCCAGGCCACGGACCATGCCGGGGCCGCGAAAGCTGGTACCGCTGGAGCGGTTGGCCTTGTCGTAGCTCGACTTGAAAATAAACGGAATGCCAAGCGAGGCGGTGACTTCCTTGAGCGTGCCGGCGGTGTCCATTTGCAGTTGCTCGGACTCGATCACGCACGGGCCGGCAATCAGGAAAAAGGGCTGTTCCAGTCCGATGTCAAAGCCGCAAAGTTTCATGCCACTACCTTCAAGGTCTTGCCGGTGCTTTGCTGGTCAAGCGCTGCCTTGATGTAGGCGTTGAAAAGCGGATGGCCGTCCCAGGGTGTGGACTTGAACTCGGGATGAAACTGCACGCCGACATACCAGGGGTGTGCGGACTTGGGCAACTCAACTATCTCGGTAAGGTGCTCGCGCTGGGTGAGGGCGGAGATGATCAGGCCGGCCTTGCGCAGCGCATCCAGGTAATTGACGTTGGCTTCGTAGCGGTGGCGGTGGCGCTCAGTGACCACGCTGCCGTAAATCTCGTAAGCCAGCGTGCCTTTGGACACATCGGAGCTTTGTGCGCCCAAGCGCATGGTGCCGCCCAGGTCAGACTTTTCGTTGCGCGTCTTGATGGTGCCGTCGGCATCTTTCCATTCGTTGATCAGGGCGATCACCGGGAAAGGGCTTTCCGGCTCGAATTCGGTGCTGTTGGCACCCAGCAAGCCAGCCACGTGGCGGGCAAATTCGATGGTGGCTACTTGCATGCCCAGGCAAATGCCCAGGTAAGGCACTTTGTTTTCGCGGGCAAAACGCGCTGCGCAAATCTTGCCTTCAACGCCGCGCTTGCCGAAGCCGCCGGGCACCAGAATGCCGTCGAACTTGGTCAGTTGCGAGACGTTGTCCGGGGTGATGGTTTCAGAGTCGATGTAATCGATGACGACCTTGGCATGGTTCTTCATGCCGGCGTGACGTATCGCTTCGTTGAGCGACTTGTAGCTGTCGCTCAGGTCAACGTACTTGCCGACCATGGCGATACGGACTTCTTTTTGTGGATGCTCAGTCTCGTAGACCAGTTCGTCCCAGCGCTGCAACTTGGCTGGCGGCGTATTCAGTCGCAGCTTGTCACAGATCAGGCCGTCCAGACCTTGCTCGTGCAGCATGCGCGGAACTTTGTAGATGGTGTCCACGTCCCACATGGAGATCACGCCCCACTCGGGCACGTTGGAGAACAGCGAAATTTTTTCGCGCTCTTCGTTAGGAATGCGGCGGTCGGCGCGGCACAGCAGAACGTCGGCCTGGATGCCGATCTCGCGCAATTGCTTGGCCGTGTGCTGGGTCGGCTTGGTTTTGAGCTCGCCGGCGGCAGCGATCCAGGGCACGTAGCTCAGGTGAACAAAAGCGGTGTTGTTGGCACCCATGCGCAGGCTCATTTGGCGCACGGCCTCCAGAAAGGGCAGCGACTCAATGTCGCCAACGGTGCCGCCGATTTCGACAATCGCCACGTCCACGGCTTCCGGTGTGTCATAGCCGGCACCGCGTTTGATGAAGTCCTGAATCTCGTTGGTGATGTGCGGAATCACCTGCACGGTCTTGCCGAGATAGTCGCCACGGCGCTCTTTTTCGAGCACGCTTTTGTAGATCTGGCCGGTGGTGAAGTTGTTGGACTTGCGCATGCGCGTTTCAATGAAACGCTCGTAGTGGCCCAGGTCCAGGTCGGTCTCCGCGCCATCTTCGGTGACAAACACCTCGCCGTGCTGAAACGGCGACATGGTGCCGGGGTCCACGTTGATGTACGGGTCCAGCTTGATCAGGGTGACTTTGAGGCCGCGGGATTCAAGCAGCGCAGCCAGAGACGCGGAGGCAATTCCCTTGCCAAGGGAAGACACCACACCGCCGGTGACGAAGACAAATTTGGTCATGCCATGAACGAACCAGAAGTTCGCTGAGGTGGAAACGCAGATTATAGGCGGGCCGCAGGCCCTGTTCCCGATCTAGTACATTGCGCATCATGAGCACCAAAGTACCCCTGAATCCCGACCAGTCCAGCGCTGGCGAGGCTGGCGATCTGGCCGGCAAACACATCGTTCTGGGCTTGTCCGGAGGAATTGCCTGCTACAAGTCGGCCGAACTATGCCGCGCGCTCATCAAGGCCGGCGCTACCGTGCAGGTGGTGATGACCGAGGCGGCAGCGCAATTCATCACCCCGGTGACTATGCAGGCGCTGAGCGGGCGGCCGGTTTTCACCAGCCAGTGGGACGCGCGTGAAGACAACAACATGGCGCACATCAACTTGTCGCGTGAGGCCGATGCCATTGTGGTGGCGCCGTGCAGCGCCGACTTCATGGCCAAACTGCTGCACGGGCGGGCCGATGAGTTGCTTAGCCTCATGTGTCTGGCGCGGCCCATTGACCGCGTGCCCCTGTTGCTGGCCCCAGCCATGAACCGCGAGATGTACGCACACCCGGCCACCCAGCGCAACCTGGCGCAGCTGCAAGCTGACGGCGCTGTGGTGCTGGGCGTGGGCAGCGGCTTTCAGGCCTGCGGCGAAACTGGTGACGGCCGCATGCTCGAGCCCGACGAATTGCTGGAAGACCTGATCGCTTTTTTTGCGCCCAAGTCGCTGTCCGGTCAGCACGTGCTGGTCACCGCCGGCCCGACCTACGAAGCCATTGATCCGGTGCGCGGCATCACCAATTTGTCCAGCGGCAAGATGGGTTTTGCCATGGCCCGTGCCGCGCACGAGGCCGGCGCCAAAGTCACGCTGGTGGCTGGGCCGGTGAGTCTGCCAACGCCCCGCGGCGTGACCCGCGTGGACGTGCGCTCGGCCGAGCAGATGGCGCAAGCTGTCATGGCCCGGGTGGACCAGGCCAGCGTGTTCATTGCCACTGCCGCTGTGGCGGACTGGCGACCTGCTGCTACGGCCACCGAAAAAATAAAAAAGGACGGCAGCGGCGCCACGCCTGCACTGACCTTTGTCGAAAACACTGACATTCTGGCTGGCGTGGCCGCCTCGGCGCGGGCGCGCAGCGGCGCGCTGTTTTGTGTGGGTTTCGCGGCCGAAAGCCACGACCTGCTGGCCCATGCCCAAGCCAAACGCGAGCGAAAAGGAGTGCCGCTGCTGGTCGGCAACATCGGGCCTGCCACCTTTGGCAAAG
>JBIKHR010000226.1:0-5192 GCA_044362035.1 Polaromonas sp.
GGTGCCGGCAGCATCACGGCCAACTACGACGGCGCCAACAAGCACCGCACCGTCATCGAGGCCGATGTGCATGTGGGCAGCAACTGCGTGCTGATCGCGCCGGTCACGCTGGGCGCAGGCGGCACCATAGGCGGGGGCTCAACCATCACCAAAGACACCCCCGCCGGCGCGCTGAGCGTGGCCCGCGGCAAGCAGGTCAGCATCGCCAACTGGTCGCGGCCCGCTAAAAAACCGAAACCCTGAAACGGGGACGGCCTCAGGCCAGCGCGGTTTCGTCAAACGCAATTTGCACCTTGAGCGACTGTGACTTGTCGCCGGCCAGGGCAAAGGCCTCGACGGCGCGGGCGAATGGCAGCACAGCGGTGATGACCGGCTTGCCGTCGATCAGGCCGCTGTTGAGAAACTGCACGGCGGTGGCAAATTCGGCGTGAAAGCGGAAGGTGCCGCGCAGATCAATTTCCTTGGCCACGATCTGGTTCATGGGAAGCGCGATCTCGCCGCCCAGACCCACCGTGACCAACACGCCGCGGGGCGCAATGACATCCAGCGCCGCGCGCAGTGCCGGTTCGCTGCCGGAGGCCTCGAAGACGGCATCGAACTGGCCCTTGTCGGCTTTGTATTTGTCGAGCGCATCGGTCTGCGTGCGCAGGTTGATGGTTTCGTCGGCGCCCATCTGGCGGGCGCAATGCAGCGGCAGGTCGGCGATGTCTGCCGCGACAATTTGCGCGGCACCGGCACGGCGCAAACCGCCAATCAGCAGCGAACCGATCGGCCCGCAGCCGGTGACCAGCACCCGTTTGCCCAGCACGCCGCCGGCGCGCTGGATGGCGTGCAGGCCCACCGACAGCGGCTCGGCCAAAGCGGCCTCTGACAGGCTCAGGTGGTCTGCCACCGCATGGGCCTGACTGGCGTCGATGACCAACTGCTCGCTGAAGGCGCCCTGGATGTGCGGGAAGGGCATGGCGCTGCCATAAAAGCGCATGTTCAGACAATGGTTGTGCATGCCGGTCTGGCAAAAGCGGCAGCTGCCGCAAGGCCGTGACGGCGATATGGCGATGCGCTGGCCCTTGCTGAAACCACTGACTTCTGCACCCATGGCCTCGACCACGCCCGAGACCTCATGGCCCAGCGCCATCGGCTGCTTCAGGCGCACGGTGCCAAAGCCACCGTGTTGGTAGTAGTGCAGGTCCGAACCGCAAATACCGCCAAAGGCCACACGTACGCGCAGCTCGCGAGCGCCCATGGCGGGCAGTTCCCGGGTTTCGAGTCGCAGGTCCTGGGCCGAGTGAATGACGAGAGCGCGCATGGTGTGAGATCTTTCTGATGTTCAAAGTGTGGCGGTGACGCCGCCGTCCACGTAAAGGATGTGACCGTTGACAAAGCACGAGGCGTCGCTGGCCAGAAAAACTGCAGCGCCACCCAGGTCCTCGACGTCGCCCCAACGGCGGCTGGGCGTGCGGCCGACCAGCCAGCCGGTGAAGGTGGGGTCTGCCACCAGTTTTTCGGTCAGCTCTGTCTTGAAATAGCCGGGGCCCAGGCCGTTGACCGTGATGCCAAACTGGCCCCAGTCGATGGCCATGCCCTTGGTCAGCATTTTGACGGCACCTTTGCTGGCCGTGTAGGGCGCAATGCCCGGCCGGCCCAGCTCGCTTTGTACCGAGCAGATGTTGATGATCTTGCCGCAGCCGCGGGGAATCATTTTTTGCGCCACCGTCTTGCCGACAAAGTAGACGCTGTCGAGGTTGGTCCTCATCAGGGTGTGCCAGTCGGCATCGACAAACTCGTGCAGCGGCCCGCGAATCTGCATGCCGGCGTTGTTGACCAGAATGTCGATGCTGCCTTGCCCGGCTTCAATCGCGTCAATGCCCTGGCTGACGGCCTGCGCATCGGTCACGTCAAAGGCGGCGGTGCTGACGCTCAATCCTTCGGCACGCAGCAATTGCGCTGCCGCTTGCAGCTTGCCTTCGTTACGGCCGTTGAGAATGAGTGCGGCGCCAGCTTGGCCCAAGGCACGCGCCAGTGCCAGCCCGATGCCGCTGGACGAGCCGGTGATGAGCGCGCGGCGGCCATTCAAACGAAAAGAGTCAAGAACTTGGGTCATGCGGGTTCATTAATTAACTGAGCATCCAGCGCAAGGGCGCCATCACCAATTGAGGAAAAATAATCAACAGGCTCATCACCACCACCTGCGACAACAGAAAAGGCCAGACGCCCCGAATGACGTCATGCATCGGAATCTTGCCAACACCGCACACCACGTTGAGCACGGTGCCCACCGGTGGCGTGAGCAAACCGATGGCGTTGTTGATGATGAAGAGCACGCCGAAATAGACCGGGTCAATGCCGGCCTGGCGCACCAGCGGCATCAGCACCGGCGTCAGAATCAGCACCGTGGGCGCAAAGTCGAGCGCTGTGCCCACAATGATCACCAGCAACATCAGCATGGCCATGAGCAGCATCTTGTTGTCGATGAAGGGCTCCATCAGCGTCACGATCTGCGCCGGAATATTGGCTACTGTGATCAGCCAGGCCGACACCAGGGCGGCGGCCACCAGGAACATCACGATCGACGAGGTCTTGGCGGCATTGAGCACAAGCTGGTAGAGGTCCCTGAACTTGATCTCGCGGTAAATGAACAGACCGACAAACAGTGAATACACCACCGCCACCACAGCTGCTTCGGTGGGCGTGAAGACGCCCATTTTCATGCCGCCGATGATGGTGACGGCCAACAGATAAGACCAGAATGCGTTGGCAGTGACCTTGAGCTTTTCAGCCATGGGCACGCGTGGCGCGACTTGCACATCGTCGTTGCGGGCCACGATCCACCAGGTGATGATCAGGGCCATGCCCATCATGATGCCGGGGAAGATGCCGGCCATGAAGAGCTTGGAGATGGACACGCCGCCGATCACACCGAACAGGATGAAGCCGATCGAAGGAGGGATCACCGGCGCGATGATGCCGCCGGCGGCAATCAACCCGGCCGAACGGTCCATGCGGTAACCGGCCTTGCGCATCATGGGCATCAGCACGGCAGCCAGCGCGGCCGTGTCGGCCACTGCCGAGCCCGACAAGCTGGCCATGATGATGGCGGCGAACACTGCCACATAACCCAGACCGCCGCGGAAATGACCGACCCAGACCATGGCCGAATCGACAATGCGCCGACTCATACCGCCAGCGTTCATCAGCTCGCCGGCCAGCATGAAAAACGGCACCGCCATCAGCGGAAAATTGTCGGCGCCGTTGATCAGGTTTTGCGACACGATCTGCGTGTCAAAAGAGTCGAGGTGCAGCATCAGGGCTACGCCCGACACCAGCAGTGAAAAAGCCAGCGGCATGCCCAGCGCCATGGCGCCCAGCAGGGAGGCCACAAAAATGAAAATCGTCATCGCGCAGCTCCCGCCACGTGTTGCTCGCCGCCGTCTTCAGAGTCCTTCACCTCGATCAGATCTTGGTCGCTATAGCCGCCACGCGCCAGGCGAAGCAACTTGCCCAGAATCATCAGGCCCATGGCCACGCTGGTGATGTAGCCCACGCCGTAAACCCAGCTCATGGGTATTTGCATGACGCCGGACAAGGTGGTCGCGTTGATCTGGTGCTGCTTGAGCGTGCCGTAAAACATCAGAACGCAGCAGGCCAGCATGAGCACGTTGGACAGGGCAAAACAAAAACGCTTGCCGGCGCCCGGCAAGATGCGAATCAAGGTGTCCAGGCCCAGATGCGCGTTGTCGCGCATGGCCACGATGGCACCCAAAAAGGTGATCCAGATGAACAAAAACCGGGAGAGTTCTTCAGAACTGATCAGGCCCGAATTGAAACCGTAGCGCAGCACCACGTTGCCAAACACCATGATGACCATCACGCTCAGCATGGTGACCAGCATCACTTCGGCCAGCCGGAAAAATAAATCGTTGATTTTTTTCATAAGTCCTGTCACACCCCCCGCCACACGGCAGGGGATGGTTATGACTCAAGGATTACTTGGTGCCTTCAATGGCCTTGAGCAGGGTCAGGCCGTTTTTCTCACCAAAAGTCTTGGCGATTTCAGCCGAGACGATCTTCTGAAACGGTGCCATGTCAACGACTTCGATGACCTGCATGCCGGACTTCTTCAGCTCGGAAACCACCTTGCCGGCGTTGGCAGCATTGAGCCCGCGCTGGTACTTGGCAGCTTCACGGGCCGCGTCCACCACGATGCCCTGGAAGTTGGCAGGCAGGCTGTCGAACTTGGCCTTGTTCATGGCCAGGATGATCGGCGAGTAAACGTGGTTGCTCACGGTGAGGTGTTTTTGCACTTCATAGAACTTCGATGAGTAAGTCACATTGATCGGGTGCTCTTGCGCGTCAAAGGTGCCAGTCTCGAGTGCGGTGTACAGCTCGGAAATTGGCATCGGCGACGGGTTCATGCCCAGCAGCTTGAAAGCCTGGATGTGGTACGGGTTGGGTGTCGAGCGGATCTTCAGGCCCTTGAGGTCTTCAGGCTTGTTGACCGGACGCTTGTTGTTGGTGAAGGCGCGCCAGCCGTTTTCCCAGTAAGCCAGGCCTTTCATGCCGTGGGGAGCCAACTCGTTGAGCACGCCGGTGCCGATGGCGCCGTCGAGCACGTTGTAGGCATGCTGGGCGCTGCGGAACACGAAAGGCAATTCCATGGCGGCGGTGTTGGCCACGATGCCGTTGTAGTTCGACGCGCCGCTGGAGACGATGTCGATGGTGCCGCCGCGCACGCCGTTGATCATGGCTGCGTCATTGCCCAGCTGATTGGCCGGGAAGATGGTGATTTCAACTTCACCTTTGGTGCGCTCTTTGACCAGTTCGGCCATCTTGACGGCGGCTGCATGCTGCCCGTCGGTCGCATTGACGGCGTGACCGAGCTTGAGGTTGTACTTGGCTGCAAAGGCGGCGGTGCCGACTGTGGCCATCAGGCACGCGATGAGGACTTTTGAAACTTTCATGTGGATGTCTCCTGGTTGTTAAAACGCCTGGCGCAATGAATTTGCATTGTTGCCGTCTTCAAAAAAGCGCCAACCCGATGAGCACCGGGTGGTCGCACTCCCCTTTGGCGCCAGCACGCTGGCTGGCACCTTGAGCTCAGTCGGTGGGCATGCCGTATTCGTCGGCGCTGAAAATGGTGTGGAACACGGTGCCGTCGAACATGTCGATCAGCGCTTTGGAAACTTCGCGGCTTT
>JBIKHR010000018.1:0-16673 GCA_044362035.1 Polaromonas sp.
GCCAATCATTCACTTGCAAGCCCCAGATATGAAAACATGGGGAGGCTACTGAGTCAGAAAAAAATATGAAAACGATTTTCGTTTTATTCGATTCCTTGGTACGCAATGCACTCGAATGCTATGGAGGGAGCCATGTGGCGACGCCCCAATTTAAGCGCTTTTCCGAGCGAGCGGTCACATTTGACAATCACTATGTTGGAAGCCTCCCATGCATGCCAGCAAGGCGCGATTTACACACTGGCCGGCTGAATTTCCTGCATCGCAGCTGGGGCGCGTTGGAGCCCTTTGACCAGTCATTCTCAGAGTTGCTTCGTGCCAAAGGCACTTACACCCACTTAATTTCAGATCACTACCATTACTGGGAGGACGGCGGTGCTACGTACCACAATCGCTATTCTTCTTGGGAGTTCATCCGGGGCCAGGAATGGGACAAATGGAAGGCGATGGTGCAGCCGCCGCTGGAGCGCTTCAAAAAAATGTACCACCCCATGCAGCAACCCGAAGGTCCGCAGGATGGTCGACTTCAAGCGATGATTAACCGCGAGTTCATCAAGGACGAGGCTGATTTTTGCTGTCCGCGCAGCTTTCAGTCAGCGTTTGATTTTCTGGACATCAATCGCGAGACGGACAACTGGGTACTTCACCTGGAGTGCTTTGATCCCCACGAACCGTTCTTTGCGCCAGCCCGTTTTCGTGAGCGCTATCCCACCGGCTATGACGGCCCCATACTTGACTGGCCACGCTACAAACGCAACGAGGAAACAGGCGCTGAAGTACAGGAGCTGCGAGCCAACTATGCCGCACTACTGAGCATGTGCGATGACTATTTCGGCCGTCTGATGGACTACATGGATTTACATGACATGTGGAAGGACACCACCGTGGTGCTGACGACTGACCACGGATTTTTGCTGGCAGAGCACGACTGGTGGGGCAAGAACCGCATGCCTTTCTTCAATGAAATTTCTCATATTCCGCTGATGATTGCGCATCCGGCCTTCGCACACAAAGCGGGACAGCGCCGACAGAGCTTGACGCAAACCACCGACCTGATGCCTACATTGTTGGCCCTCCATGGGGTAGACGCACCTGCGACGGTAGAGGGCCATTCCCTTTTGCCGCTTTTGGAGCAAGACACCAAGTTACGTGAAGCCGCGCTCTACGGCATGTTTGGGGCCGGAACCAACATCACGGATGGGCGATACACCTACTTTCGCTACCCGGAAGACATGACCAAGCAGGACTTGTACGAATACACCTTGATGCCAATGCACCTGAAATCCATGTTCGCTGTTTCGGATCTGGCGCAAGCAGAATTAGCGCGGGGCTTCAATTTCACACAGGGTGTTCCGTTGCTGAAAGTGCCTGCCAGACGCAATGCCAAGGGGCAACCGGTTGGACACACGGGTCAGGGAAGCGGCTATGAGGACACCACCACAGTGCTGTTTGATGTTCAGGCTGACCCTGAGCAGTTAAATCCAATCCGCGATGAAGCAGTTGAAAGTCGGCTGATGGGTCAGATCGATAATTTAATGCGAAAGAATGATGCGCCACCAGAGGCATTTTTGCGGCTGGGTCTTGCTGCACCCTCCAAGGCGTCACATTAGCGGGTACTCTGAATCAAGGTCTTACCGTCATAAGACCGGCCGGTCTCAGTCTTTGGGCCGGAACTCGATGATCATGGGCGTCGGCACCCGGCCATCGACATCGCGTGGCAGGGACTCGGTGCGGATGATGGCCTTGATCACTGCGTCGTCCCAGGCCTTGTTGCCGCTGGACTTGACCAGGCGCTGGCTGGTGATGGTGCCGTCGAGCGTGGTGCGGACTTCCACTTCGGCGACCGGGTTGCCGGCAATGTCTTCGGTGAAGACGATATTGGGCTTGACCTTGGCGCGCACCTTGCCGCCGTAACTGGCCGATGGCCCGCTGGCCTTTTGGGCTGAACCCTTGGCGTCTGCCGCGCCGGTAGCACCCAGCTGGGCGTTCATGCGGTCCAGGTTTTCTTTGCGCTGTTTGGCTTCGGCCGCTGCCTGCTTTTTGGTCTGCTGCTCTTTCTGGGTCGCGAGTTTTTTGGCCTCGAGCTTGGCCTGAGCTGCCGCCTTGGTTTTGGCCTCTTCCAGTTTTTTGGCCTTCTCAGCTTTCTCAGCTTTTTCAGCTTTCTCGGCCAGTGCCTCGGCCTTCTTTTTCTCGTCGGCTTTGCGTTTTTTCTCTCGCTCGAGGGCGATGTCGGCGTCTGGCAAGGCCTGGGCGGGTGGAGGCGGTGCGGGTGTGGGCGCGGGTGCAACCACTGGTTCTGGTGGCGGTGGCGGTGGTGCCTCCAGCGGCGGCGCGGCTTCTTGCGGCAAGGCCGACCAGAGCTCGGCTTCAAAGCTCAGGGCCGGGTCATTGCGCTTCCAGTTCACGCCCCAGGTCAGCGCGGCGGCCAGCAGCAGGTGCACCAGCAGCGCAAAACCAAAGGCGCGCAGCGCACCCGGTTCGGCGCGGGGCGCTAGGTCAAGACGATCGTCCGTGCCGGGCATGTGGATCAGACGGTTTATTTCTTGCCGCTTTGCACCGACAGGCCGACGCGCGCAACACCGGCGCGTTGCAGGGAGTCCATGACATCGACCACGGTTTCATACTTGATGGATTTGTCCGCGCTGATCACCACAGGCGAAGGCTGCTCTCCCTGCGGCACCGCCGGTTGCAGGCGTTTGACGGCGTTGCCGACTTCGCTGAGTTGGGTGGTGACAGGCGCGCCGCCCGCCTTGATCTGGATCACATCGTTCTTGTCAATCAGCACCTCAATCGGTTTGGCGGGTTGGCCCGGCGCCTTGCCGACGCGGGGCAGGGCGATCATGCTGGGCGTGATCAGCGGCGCGGTCACCATGAAGATGATGAGCAGCACCAGCATCACGTCGATGAAGGGCACCATATTGATTTCACTGATGGTGCGACGGCCGCGGCGGCGTGTATTGACTGCTGGCATGGGTGGGCTTCCTTGAAGGCGCGGGCCGTTCAGTGGCCCGAGGCCGACTGCGCGCCCAGGTTGCGCTGCAGGATGTTGGAGAACTCTTCGATGAAAGTTTCGAGCTTGTTGGCCACGCGGTCAATGTCGTGCGCAAAGCGGTTGTAAGCCACCACGGCCGGGATCGCCGCAAACAGGCCAATGGCCGTAGCCACCAGCGCTTCGGCAATGCCGGGCGCCACGCTCGCCAGAGTGACTTGCTCCAGCGCAGCCAGCCCGGTGAAGGCGTGCATGATGCCCCAGACCGTGCCGAACAGGCCGATGTAAGGCGAGACCGAACCAACCGTGGCCAGAAAGGACAGGTTGGATTCGATGCCGTCGAGCTCGCGCTGGTAGCTGGCGCGCATGGCGCGGCGCGCACCGTCGAGCAGGGCGCCAGTGTCCAGCACGCGGCGCTCACGCAGCTTCTGGTATTCGCGCATGCCGCTGGCAAAAATGCGTTCCATCGGACCGGTGCCGCGGGCGTTTTGCGTGGCGGCGGCAAACAGCTCGTTGAGGCTGGTGCCGGACCAGAAGTCGCGGTCAAACTCGTCGTTGAGCGCGGCCACACGGCGCAGCGCCACGATCTTGCGGAAGATGGCGGCCCAGCTGGCAATCGAGATGCCGACCAGCATGGCGACCACGGCTTGCACCACCCAGCTGGCGTGCAGGATCAGGTTGACGATGGAAAGATCTTGGTTCATGTGCGGGGCTCCAGGCTGTCCAGAATCGAAGAAGGTAGGCGCGCGGGTTTGAGGCTGGTGGCATCCACCCAGCCGATGCGGATGCTGGCTTCGGCCAGTAACTTGGGCGCAGCGGCAGATTTTAAAAAGGCTTGCTGACGGATCATCATTGAGGCGCGACCTGTATCTGCCAGCGCTGCGGTGACGATCAGTTCGTCGTCAAGGCGCGCGGGTTGCAGGTAGCGCACCTGGGTTTCGCTGACGATGAACATGCCGCCGGTTTGCTCGCGCAGGCTGTGCTGCTCTATGCCCAGCGAGCGCAGCCACTCGGTGCGGGCGCGCTCAAAGAACTTGAGGTAGTTGGCATAGAACACGATGCCGCCGGCGTCGGTGTCTTCCCAGTAAATGCGAAGCGGCCAACTGAAGGGGGGGGAATTCTGCTCAGCCAAGGAGCTTCTCCAGCCGGGACACGGCTTCTTGCAGATGCGCCATTGAGCTGGCGGTTGAAAAGCGGATGAATTTTTCAGGCGCGGCCTGACCGAAGTCGCGACCTGGCGTGACGGCCAGGTGAGCGCGCTGCATCAGCTCAAAAGCAAAGTCCCAGCTGCCACCAGTGCCGTCCGCCTGGCCGGGCCGCACGCCCAGCTTGCGGGCGGCTTCTGTGCAGTCGGCGTAGGCATAAAACGCGCCGTCGGGCATCACGGGCACAGTCAGGCCCAGTCGGTTGAGCTCTGGAATGAAGTAGTCGCGGCGGGCTTTGAACTCGGCCCGGCGGCGCTCGTACTCGGCCAGGCTGTCGGGCTCAAAGCAGGCCAGGGCCGCGTGTTGCGCCACCGTGCTCGGGCAGATGAACAGGTTTTGCGCCATGCGCTCGATCACCGGGGCCAGCGCCTCGGGCACCACCAGCCAGCCGAGTCGCCAGCCGGTCATGTTGAAGTACTTGGAAAAGCTGTTGACGCTGATGATGTTCTCGCCCAGCTCGCCGGGCATGGCCAGCGCTGTCTGGCCAAAGCGTTGTTCGTAGCTCAGGCCCAGGTAAATCTCGTCAATGAAGGTGATGCCGCCGCGGCTGTGCACCAGGCTGTGCAGGCGCTGCAATTCGTCGGGCGCGATCGAGGTGCCGGTCGGGTTGGACGGCGAAGCCAGCAACACGCCGCGTGTCTGCGTGCCCCAGGCGGCGGCCACTTTGTCAGTGGTTAATTGAAAGCGTTCAGCTGCCGTGGTTGGGATCAAGGTGGAGCGGCCTTCGGCGGCGCCAACAAAATGCCGGTTGCACGGATAGCTCGGGTCCGGCATCAGGATCTCGTCGCCGGCTTCGATCAAGGCCAGGCAGGCCAGGTGGAGTGCCGCCGAGGCGCCGGCCGTGACGATGATGCGGCCGGGCGCGACCTGTGCGCCGAAGCGGCTGGCGTACCAGTCGCTGATTTTTTCGCGCAGCGCCGGCAGCCCGATGGCCTGGGTGTACTGCGTGTGGCCTTGCGAAATGGCGCGTGCGGCGGCCTCTTGCACCAATGGCGGCGCGCTGAAGTCGGGCTCGCCGATGTTCAGAAAGATCATCGGGCTGCTGCTGCCGGCGAACTGGGTCGCCAGCGCGGAGGCAGCCTTGGCCACTTCCATCACATAAAAGGGTTCGATTCTTTGGGCGCGCTGTGTGATTCGCATGTCTGCGCTTCTTTTTCAGCGGGCCTTGTCGCTGGCGACTTCGGCCGGGCGCAAGCTGGGGGCGAGCTGGTTAAGCACACCATTGACCCACTTGTGGCCGTCGGTGCCGCCAAAAGCCTTGGCCAGCTCGATGCATTCGTTGATGACCACGCGCCAAGGCACGTCTGGGCATTGTTGAAACTCGTAGGCGCCGATCCACAGCACGGCGTGCTCGACCGGCGAGATCTCGTTCATCTTGCGGTCCAGCAGCGGCAGGATGGCGGCGTCCAGGGCGGCTGCGGCCTCAATACAGCCGTGCAGCAGCGCATCGAAATGCACCGCGTCGGCCTTGTGAAAGCCGACCAGGTCGCGCGTGAAGGCATCGATGGCGTCGGCTTGGTTGCCACCCACCAGGTACTGGTAAAGCGCTTGCAGCGCGAACTCGCGGGCGCGGGTGCGGGCTGATTTGTCAGCGGCTTTTTTAACGCCCGTATCAGTCAGGCCGGTGCGGCTCTGCGGTGGGCGTTTGGGGGCGGTGGTCATGGGGATTGTTTTTTTCAGGAAAGATCGTCGAGCAGGTTGGCCATTTCGATGGCGACGCGGGCAGCGTCACGGCCTTTTTCGTCTTGCCGGGCTTGCGCCTGAGCGACGTTTTCAGTGGTGAGAATCGCGTTGGCGATCGGGATCTGGTAGTCCAGCGCCAGCCTTGTGACGGCCGCGCCGCTTTCGTTGGCCACCAGTTCGAAGTGGTAGGTCTCGCCGCGGATGATGCAGCCCAGCGCGATCAGTGCGTCGTAGTTTTCGGTTTCGGCCAGCGCCTGCAAAGCCACCGGCACTTCGAGTGCACCCGGCACCGTGACATGGTGAATGCGCGCAGCGTCAACGCCGTGCGCTTGCAACTCGGCGATGCAGGCCGCAGCCAGCGCGTTGGTGATGCTTTCGTTGAAGCGCGCCTGCACGATGCCAATCGCGAGGGCCTGCCCTTTGAGCTGGCCGACCTGGCCTTTTTCTGCGTCAAACACGTTGGATGTCCTTGGGGTAAATGGGAATGCGCCTGAAGGGGTGCTTCAGCGCTGGTTGATGTAGCCGGCGATCTCCAGGCCGTAGCCCGTCATGCTGGGCATGCGGCGCGGGTTGCCCATGAGGTTCATTTTGTGAACACCGCACTCGCGCAGGATTTGCGCGCCGATGCCGTAAGAGCGCAGGTCCATGCGGCCGCGCTCGGGGGCGTGGCTGGCTTTGGCCGTGCCTTCAAATTGGGCCAGCAACTGGGCGCCGCTTTCGCCGCAGTTCAGCAGCACCACCACCCCTTGGCCGGCGGTGGCGATGTGTTGCAGGCTCTGGTCCAGGCTCCAGGAATGCATGGGTCGGCCGACTTCGAGCGCGTCAAACACCGACAGTGGTTCATGCACGCGGGCGGCCACGGTGTCTTCGGCTTGCCAGCTGCCTTTGACCAGCGCCAGGTGCACGCCCTGGCTGGGCTTGTCTTTGAAGGCGTGCGCTGTGAATTCGCCAAAGGCGGTTTTCAGGGTGCGCGTGCCGACTTTTTCGATCAGTGATTCATGGCGGCTGCGGTGCTCGATCAGGTCGGCGATGGTGCCGATTTTGAGGCCGTGTTCTTCCGCAAAAATCAGCAGGTCGGGCAGCCGGGCCATGGTGCCGTCGTCTTTCATGATTTCGCAGATCACCGAGGCTGGCGAGCAACCGGCCATGGCGGCCAGATCGCAGCCGGCTTCGGTGTGACCGGCGCGCATCAGCACGCCGCCGTCAACCGCTTGCAGCGGAAAGATATGGCCGGGTTGCACCAGGTCATCGACCTGGGCGTTTTTGGCGACTGCCGCCTCAATGGTGCGCGAACGGTCTGCCGCCGAAATGCCGGTGGTCACGCCTTCAGCGGCTTCGATCGAGACCGTGAAGGCGGTGCCTTTTTTGTCGCCATTGCGCAGCGCCATGGGTGGCAGTTGCAGGCGTTCGCAGCGCTCACGCGTGAGCGTCAGGCAGATCAGGCCGCGGCCGAAGCGCGCCATGAAATTGATGGCTTCGGGCGTCACGTGATCGGCGGCCAGCACCAGGTCGCCTTCGTTTTCGCGGTCTTCTTCATCGATCAGGATGACGATCTTGCCGGCGGCCATGTCGGCCACGATGTCTTCAACGGGAGAAACTGAGACGGTCATGAAGCAACTTTCTGGGTGTCCTGGAGCATGCGCTCCACGTAGCGGGCGATCAGGTCGATTTCGAGGTTGACCGGGCTGCCAGTCTGAAGGTGGCCCAGCGCCGTGTTCTCGACGGTGTGGGGAATGAGGTTGATGCTGATCTCGCAGCCGGCATCCTGGCCGGGCAAGTCGTTCACGCGGTTGACCGTGAGGCTGACGCCGTTGACCGTGATCGAGCCTTTGTAGGCCAGGTACTTGCTGATGCCGGCGGGCGCCTGGATGCGCAGTTCCCAGCTTTCACCAACCTGCGCGAAGTGCGTCACGCTGCCGATGCCATCGACATGGCCCGAAACGATGTGCCCGCCAAGGCGGTCGTTGGCGCGCAGGGCTTTTTCGAGGTTGATGGGACCGGGCTCGGACAGGCCGCAGGTCTTGTGCAGCGACTCGGCTGAGATGTCGATGGTGAACTGGTTGTGCGCGGCGTCCAGCGTGGTGGCTGTCATGCAGGCGCCGTTGAGGGCAATGCTGTCGCCGGGGCCAACGTCGTCAAGATAAGCCACTGGCGTTTCGATGGTGAGTCGACTGCCGTGGTCCAAAGAGCTGCCCAGGCGATGGACAGCGACGATGCGCCCCACGCCGGTGATGATTCCGGTAAACATGCGCTATTTTCGCAGGGAAATGGGCCTGTTCGGCTGAAGCCTAAAAATTGCCCCGTCCCTGCACGCGCGCCAGCAGCCGCAGATCGGGCCCGATGCGGTCAGCCGAGATGAATTCCAGGGCCAGCGCGTTTGACAGCAGCTGCAATTCGGGCAGCGCCAGCATGCCCTGGCCCGGCCCCAGCAACTTGGGCGCGAGATAGACCAGAAACTCATCGACCAGGCCTTCGCGCACCAGCGAGCCGTTGAGCTTGAAGCCGGCTTCGACGTGCAACTCATTGACCTGGCGGCGCCCCAGGTCGCGCAGGACGGCGGCCAGATCCACCTTGCCGCCCGCGCCGGGCAAGCAAGTCACGCTGGCGCCCCGCGCCTGCAATGCTTGTGTGTGGGCTTGGTCGGTGCTGGCGGTGTAGATCCAGACGTCTCCCTCGGCCTTGAAAATGCGCGCGTTCAGCGGCGTCTGCAGGCCGCTGTCGATGACGATGCGATGCGGCTGGCGGCTTGTCGGCACAAGTCGCACGTCCAGGCCCGGGTCGTCTTGCAGCACCGTACCGATGCCGGTCAGCACGGCCGAGGCGCGGGCGCGCCAGGCGTGGCCGTCAGCGCGCGCTTCGGGCGAGGTGATCCACTGGCTTTGGCCGTTGCTTAGCGCTGTGGTGCCGTCCAGCGAGGCGGCTGTCTTCATGCGCACCCAGGGCGTCTGGCGCAGCATGCGGCTGAAAAAGCCGATGTTCAATTCGCGTGAGGCCTCAGCCCCCGGCCCGACCTCGACGTCGATGCCGGCGGCGCGCAGGCGCTCAAAGCCCTGGCCGGCAACCAGCGGGTTGGGGTCGGCGATGGCGGCCACCACTTTGGCGATGCCGGCCGAAACCAGGGCGTCGCAGCAGGGGCCGGTGCGGCCCTGGTGCGAGCAGGGTTCCAGCGTCACGTAGGCCGTGGCACCGGCGGTGGCGTGGCCCCGGGCGGCGGCATCGCGCAGCGCCATCACTTCGGCGTGCGCGCTGCCCACGGCCTGCGTGTGGCCCTGGCCAATCACCTCGCCGCTGGCGGACACCAGCACGCAGCCCACCGCCGGATTGGGTGCGCTGAGGTGTTGTGCCTGACGGGCAAGCTCAAGGGCGAGGTGGATCACAGCGGGCAGTTTAGCGTCCGGCCCGGTGCGCGCTGGCCAAGCCGCTGTGGCCTTCGGCAATACCGCGCGCGGGTTATTTCTAAATAATGCTTAAATTTTGAAATTTAACCTTAAATTTCTTAATATGTGAGTACTATTTGACTCATGACGCACTCGCCAACTTTGCAAAAGGGATTCACCTTGCTGGAGTGCCTGGTGGCCGTGGCGGTGCTGGCCATCCTGACCGTTCTGGCGGTGCCGGGTTTTCGGGACCTGCTGGTGCGACGCGCTGTGCTGGTGACGGCCGAAGCGCTGGTGGATGACCTGCGGTTTGCACGCGCTGAAGCGATCAAGCGCGGCGCCCTGGTCTCGGTGTGCCGCTCTGCCAACGGCAGCGCTTGCAATGCAACGGGCAACTGGGTTGAAGGCTGGATCGTCTTTGTCGATCGCAACAGCAAGGGCGTGGTGGACCCGGGCGATGAGGTGCTGCGGGTCCAGGCGCGGCAGTCCCAGCTCGAGTCCATCGCCAGTGACACCCCCGGTACCGACAAAGCCGGCTTCAATTTTCTGCCCACGGGCATCTCTGGTCCGGCCACCCAGACCTTCAAGCTGACGCCCGTTGCCCCAGCACCGTCCAACAGCCTGCGTCTGGTCTGTATTTCCTCGCAGGGGCGTCCGCGCTTGGCGCCGGCGGGCGCCAGTTCATGCAGCTGACGAAGATGAACACCCAGCGTGGCGCGATGCTGATTGAGGTGCTGGTGGCCATGCTGTTGTCGGCCGTGGCCTTGCTGGCGCTGGCCTCCGCCAATGCCGCCGCCTTGCGCTACACCAAGATGAGCCAATACCGCACGCTGGCGACCTTGCTCGCCACCGACATCGGTGAGCGCATGCGGGCCAACAAGGCGGGCTTTGCTGCCCAGGCCTACGGCTACAACGTCAGCTTTGCAGCGCAATCGGCCGCGCCGTCTTTGCCTGCGCAAATGTGCGCCGGTGCCGGCAGCGTTTGCACGGCCAGCGACATCGCCGCGCTGGACCTGGCGCAGTGGCGCGTGCAGGCGCGTCATGTGTTGCCGCAAGGCGCGGTTTTTTTGTTGCCCCAGGCCGATGCCGTGGCCGCCGATGTCTGGCTGGCCTGGCGCGACCCGCTGCTGGCCGGGCCGGATGAAGCGCCGGCCCTGAGCACCGAATGTCCGGCCGGCCTGGCCGCCACCGAAGCCGGCATCCGGTGCAGCTATTTCAGGGTGAACTTGTGAACGCGCGCCACTGGCCCGGTCGCGCAGCAGGCCTGGCCCTGATTGAAATTCTGGTGGCCCTGGTGATCGGGTTGGTGGTGGTCGGCGCGGTGCTGGCCAGTTACCTGAGCACCGGGCAGACCGGTCGCCTGCAATCGGCCCTGGCCCAGATGGATGAAGATGCGCAAATCGGTTTGCGAATCTTGTCGCGCGACCTGCAGTTGGCGGGTTATGCCTCGCCCGTCAGCATGGACGCCGAGAACCTGGTGTTCACCAAGACCTACAACGGGCGGGCGGTATTCGGCTGTGACAAAGGCTTTAGCGCGGCCCCCGCCATTACGCCGTCGGTGTGCGCGGGCAGTGGCGGTACACCTTCGATTGAAATCGCCTACGAGGCTGACCTCTACAACAGCGTGGTGTCTGCGGGCAAGCCCACTAACTGTCTGGGCAATGCCCTGCCGTCCGGCCCGCAAGGCATCACTTACAACCGCTACGCCGTGGGCAGCAGTGTGGCGGGGCGCTCTGAATTGCGCTGCAGCAGCGGCACCACGACAGCGCCGCTGGTGGACAACGTCGATCGCTTGCAGTTCTGGTACGGCGAAGCTGACAGCGGCGGGCGGCGCCAATTGCAGCGCTACGCCAGTGCTGCCAACGCCGACTTCAGCCGCGTCCTGAGCGTGCGGGTGTGCCTGCTGATGCGCAGCGCTGAAGCCGTCATCAGCGCGGAAGACGCTGCCCTGAAGTCTTACCTGGACTGCGACGGCGCCAGCCAGACATCGACCGACGGGCGGCTGCGCCGGACCTATTTCAACACCACGGCCTTGCGCAGCAAGATGCCCCTGTGACCATCGCGGGCCAACGCGGAGTGTCCCTGCTCATCGTGCTGATCATGCTGGTCGTCATCGGGCTGACGTCTGCTGCCAGCCTGCGCAGCGCCAGCTCCAACGAGCGCATCAGCAACAACTTTCGGATGCACGCACTGGCCGAGCACTATGCCGAAGCGGCCCTGCGCTACTGCGAAACGCAACTCACGCTGGCCGATAGCGCAAGGGTGAACAGCCTCCAAGATGCATCCCTGCGGGCCTTCACCGGCGCGGCCTATCCCGCCTGGGCCAACACGCTCACCTGGACGGGGGCAGGTGGTGCCGCTGCATCTTTGACCCGTGTGCCTGAAGCGCTTGTGGCATCTGCCGACAGCGCATTCAAGCCGGCGCAGTTGCCGCAATGCGCGGTTGAAAGCTTGTCGATTCCCCTGACTCAGAACGGCGAGCCTGCGGGCGCTGCCGATGTTTATGTGATTACTGCCCGCGGCTTCAGCACCGACTACAGCGCCAGCGCCCAGGACGTCAGCCTCACAGGCTCGGTGGTCTGGCTGCAAAGCGTGGTGTCGGTGCGGCGCGCCGCAAAGGCTGGGGCCGGCACGCTGGCTGACCGCGTCTGGCGCCGCATCATCAACCCGCCTGTGTCATGAAAGGGCACGTCATCAAGGCGTTGGCCTGCCCGTCATCCGGCAGATCAAGTCCTGCCGGCTTCACCCTGATTGAACTGCTGATGGTGCTGCTCATCATGGGCGTGTTGACGGCCCTGGCCTTACCGAGTTACACCCGGCACATTCAGCGCGGCAACCGCGCCGAGGTCATGGCCGCCCTGCTGGAGGCCCAGCATTTCATGGAGCGCTACTACAGCGCCAACGGCCGTTACATCAGCAGCGCAGGCAACTTGCCCATTCTTCCTGCGCGCTTGCAAGACGTGCCCACGGCAGCCGCTGCGCATTACCGCTTGAGCGTGGGCTCGGCGACGGTCAATTCATATGAGCTGAAGGCCGAGCCCGTGGGCACGATGGCAGGGGACATTTGCGGCACCTTCACGCTGGACCAGACCGGTCGGCGGGGGCTGTCAGCCAACACCTCCAGCACGGCTGAATGCTGGCGCTGAAGGCTCAGCGCCGGACTTCGTCCACCAGGGTCTTGAAGTCGTCAATGTCTTCAAAGCTGCGGTAAACGCTGGCAAAGCGCACATAGGCCACTTTGTCGAGTTTTTTGAGCTCGCGCATGACCAACTCGCCCAGGCGCGTCGAGGGGACTTCACGCAGGCCGAGGTTGAGCAGCTTTTCTTCAATTCGCTCAATGGCCGAATCCACCTGCTCGGTGCTGACCGGGCGCTTGCGCAGCGCCAGGTTCATGGATTCGAGAATCTTGCCGCGCTTGTATTCGATGCGCCGGCCGTCTTTTTTGACGATGGCCGGAAAGTTGACATCAGGACGCTCATAGGTGGTGAAACGCTTTTCGCAGGCGCCGCACTGACGGCGGCGCCGGATGAAATCCGCTTCTTCTGACACCCGTGTTTCGACGACCTGTGTTTCGAGGTTGCCGCAAAACGGACACTTCATAAATCAGATCCTGACGATGCCGCGACGCTTGGATGCCGTCATTTGTAAACGGGAAAGCGGCTGGTCAGCGCATGCACCTTGGCGCGCACGGCGTCAATGTTGGCGGCGTCACGCGGGTTGTCCAGCACGTCGGCAATCAGGTGCGCCGTCATGCGCGCTTCCTCGTCCTTGAAGCCGCGCGTGGTCATGGCCGGCGTGCCGATGCGCACACCGCTGGTAACCATCGGTTTTTCAGGATCGTTTGGAATGGCGTTCTTGTTGATCGTCATGTGGGCGCTGCCCAGCACGGCTTCGGCTTCCTTGCCGGTGATGCCCTTGGCGCGCAGGTCGACCAGCATGACGTGGCTTTCAGTGCGACCGCTGACAATGCGCAGGCCACGCGAAATCAGGGTCTCAGCCACGATCTGGGCGTTCTTGATGACTTGTTGCTGGTAAATCTTGAAGCCGGGCTCGAGCGCCTCTTTGAATGCCACCGCCTTGGCGGCAATCACGTGCATCAGCGGGCCGCCTTGCAGGCCGGGAAAGATGGCGCTGTTGATGGCTTTTTCGTGCTCGGATTTCATCAAAATGATGCCGCCGCGCGGGCCGCGCAGGCTTTTGTGGGTGGTCGAGGTCACCACGTCCGCGTGCGGCACCGGGTTGGGGTAGACACCTGCGGCGATCAGGCCGGCGTAATGCGCCATGTCCACCAGGAAGATAGCGCCCACGTCTTTGGCGACCTTGGCAAAGCGCGCAAAGTCGATGCCCAGCGAATAGGCCGAAGCGCCGGCGATGATCAGTTTGGGCTTGGCTTCGTGGGCCTTGCGCTCCATCGCTTCATAGTCGATTTCTTCCTTGGCGTTCAGGCCGTAGCTGACCACGTTGAACCATTTGCCGCTCATGTTCAGTGCCATGCCGTGCGTGAGGTGCCCGCCTTCGGCCAGGCTCATACCCATGATGGTGTCGCCGGGCTTGAGAAAGGCCAGAAACACGGCTTCGTTGGCCGAGGCGCCGCAATGCGGTTGCACATTGGCGGCGTCGGCGCCGAAAATCAGCTTGACCCGGTCAATCGCCAACTGCTCGGCCACGTCCACGTGTTCGCAGCCACCGTAGTAGCGGCGGCCCGGGTAGCCTTCGGCGTATTTGTTGGTGAGCTGCGAGCCCTGCGCTGCCATGACGGCAGGCGAGGCGTAGTTCTCGCTGGCAATCAGCTCGATGTGGTGCTCTTGGCGGGCGTTTTCAGCCTGAATGGCAGCCCAGAGTTCGGGGTCGGTTTGCTCAATCAGAATGTTGCGGTCGTACATGGCAGTCCTTCAAGACGGTGGTCCTTGTTCTCAGGGGGCCATGAATGAAGAGAAGCAAGGGCTGCCCAGGCGAACGGCTGATCGCTCCCTGCTAAATGGCGTCGGAGCGGTGCGCTTCCCTGTGGTGTCCCACGTCAGCCCGGGCTGCTTTGCAGCATGCCGTGCCTATCGCCAGTTGCGCACCAAAGGAGTGTAGCTGACCGACCGGACCAAGGGACCGTTCAGGCCTGCTCAGCTGCCCAGCAGGGCAACGCCCTGGTCGCCGCGTGCCGGACGGGTTTCGTCGGTGCGGGGCGTTGCCGGGAAAGACACCGGGGTGGGTGCGGGGGTCGCCAGACTTTCAAATGACTGCTGCTTGCCGGCGGCCACGGCCAGCAGTCGGCCATGCTCGGCCAGGACTTTGCCGGTGTAGCCGCCATCGTCCTCCAGATTGGCCGCACCCACGTAAAACTTCAGACCACCTTCGATCGAGCCGGCACGGGTGATGCATTCCTGCAGCACCTTGACGCCAACGCGCAGGTTGGTGACCGGGTCGAACGCCGCGAACTTGCCGCCAAAGTGGGCGTATTTGTCGTGGTGGACGCCGGTCATCACCTGCATCAAGCCCTGAGCGCCGACCGGGCTCTGGGCGAAGGGGTTAAAACCGGATTCAATCGCCATGATGGCCAGGATCAGGGTCGGGTCCAGCTTGGATTTTTCGCCGATTTCAAAGGCGCGGGCCACCAGCACGCTCAGGGGCTCGGGCGCCACGCTGTATTTTTTACTGAGCCAGTAAGCCACCGCAGCCTGTTTGCTGGGCAAATCCTTGGGGTTGGCGGCTGTGGCGCGGTCTACGGCGCCAGGTTCGGTGAAGCCGATGTTGGCTTCCTGGCGGGCCAGCAGCAAGGCCATCAGGCGGGTTTCGCCGGCTTCACGCAGGTCAGGGCGGGCGGTCAGGGTGATCATTACAAAGACCAAGGCCAGACCGAGCATGGCAAAACTGTTGTGGCTGATCTGGAAAAACCCATCGGCAATGTCATTCAAAACATTGCGGGTGCTGTTGCGAGTGTCTGCCATGCACTTGTGCAGGCTCAACTTCAAATTAGCTGTCATGTAACTCCTTTCGTCGCTTCCAGCTGGCTGAGGCTAGCCCGGGCTGCTGGTTGCATGAGTTTTCTAGTTGTGAGCTTTCGTGAGATTCGGTGGCGGCAGTTGGTTGGCCGGTTTTTGAAAAACATCAGTGGCTGAGGATTTTTAAAACCCGAAGCCCGGAAAATGTGTTGAATCACTTTTCCCAGAGAAGTTCGGGCACTATATCTAGTGCTTGCAACTTACACAAGCACTACAGGTAGTGTCTGGCCCCTAATCGCCTCTTTTTCAAGACTTGCGCACCAATTCGGTGCTTTGCATCAGGCTTGGATGTTTTTCATCCTGAATCTCCAAATTGACCTGTCCAAGGACGGGACACCTCGGATCGACGTATTCGGGTAGACCCTAGCTAGATTCAAGGACCGACGTGAGTCTATGATCTCCAGTAATAACCTGTCAATTATATAAAACTGACTTGTTATTCATTTTACTTGAGTGCTACAAGCCCTTTTTTGTCGCTTTGGGTGCCGCGCCGTTAGGCCGGTCTGGCCAAAGCTTGGGGATGTTGAGCGGATCAAGATAGACGTGGGCACCGAAGTTTTGCGATGGTCCTGCAAAAAACAGCGAAAATGTCGGTTTTGCTTTATTCATAGAGCTTTTCTGGCGCCCGGACTTTGGCCACCGGCTACCTGCGGGTGGGCTGTGAAATCACCCTTCCGTCCGTTTCTGGCCCGCCGTTCTCCTCATGCGCTTTTGGTTGTCACAACACTTGCCCGGCAAGTCTGCCACTGCGCCTTTTCTTTTATCTAGCTTGCACCATGTCCAATTCTTCCAAAGCCGACTCCACCAACGCCAAATCGTCCCAGGCCAAAGGCGCCGACGCGCACCCGCTGGACGCGCTGACGGGTGGTGCCCTGACGGCCACAACCTCCGGTGAACGTGTCAGCCGCATCCGTGACTGGCTGACGCAAAACCCGAGCGCCGAGCAGATGGCCGATGTCTTCAAGGACCTGGCCAACCGCGACAAGGGTGCGGCCAAGTTGGTGAAGGAAAAGCTCGACGACATCAAGCGCGCCAAGGGCCAGGAAGCTGTGGCCGCCGAATGGGCTGACAAGGCACAGGCGCTGCTGGCGCTGCCCAAGCTCAATCTGGCGGACGCCCTGGCCTGGCAGCGGGATGCCGCCAAAGCCGGCGCGCCGCTGTCGCGCGAGCCGCTGGCCGGCCTCAAAGTGCAATTGGCCGAGCGCGTCAAGACCATCGAAGACCTGCAGCACCGCGCACAGGTGCAGCGCGAGGCCGCCGTGCTGATCGCCCAGCGCACCGAAGTGCTGTCCACCAAGCCCTGGCGTGACGCGCAAGCGATCTGGGATGCCCTGCGCGCCGATGTCGCCAACTGGCAGTTGCAGGCCGAAGAGCTGACCCGGGACCCGGTCTGGCCCAGCGTGGACGCCCGCTTTCCGCCGCTGCTGGA
>JBIKHR010000227.1:0-5144 GCA_044362035.1 Polaromonas sp.
CGGCGCGTCTGGCGCCGCTGGGCTTTGTCTGCGAGACCATCGTCAGCGGCCCAGACGACTTCCGCGTCACCAACCTGTGGGCCAAGTTCACCGGCACGGCCGGCGCAGCCTCGCCCACACTGGTGTTTGCCGGCCACACCGACGTGGTGCCGACCGGCCCGCTCGAGCAATGGACCACGCCGCCGTTTTCGCCCAGCCACCGCAACGGCCAGCTTTACGGGCGCGGCGCAGCCGACATGAAGAGCTCGATTGCCGCCATGGTGGTGGCGACCGAAGAATTTCTGGCGACTACGCCGAAACCGGCGCTGTCGATCGCTTTTTTGATCACCAGCGACGAAGAAGGCCCGTCCAAAGACGGCACGCTGGTGGTCTGCCAGCAATTGCAGGCGCGCGCTGAGCGGCTCGACTACTGCATCGTCGGCGAGCCGACCTCGGTCGATCAGCTCGGCGACATGATCAAGAACGGCCGCCGTGGCACGCTCAGCGGCAAGCTGCGCGTCAAGGGCGTGCAAGGGCACATTGCCTACCCGCACCTGGCCAAAAACCCGGTGCACCTGTTTGCGCCCGCATTGGCCGAGTTGGTGGCCACTGAATGGGACCGTGGCAACGAATTCTTTCAGCCCACCAGCTGGCAGGTCTCCAACATTCATGGCGGCACGGGTGCCAGCAACGTCATTCCGGGCGAGCTGGTGGTGGACTTCAACTTCCGGTTTTCCACCGAATCGAGCGCCGAGGGCCTCAAGCAACGCCTGGAAGCCGTGCTCGAAAAGCACGACCTTGAATACGCGCTGCAATGGACGCTGGGCGGCGAGCCTTTTCTGACCACGCCGGGCGAACTGGTGCTGGCAGTGCGCGGTGCCATTGCGGCCGAAACCGGTTTGCAAACTGAGCTCTCGACCACGGGCGGCACCAGCGACGGCCGTTTCATCGCCAAGATGTGCCCACAGCTCATCGAGTTCGGCCCCATCAACGCCTCGATTCACAAGATTGACGAGCATGTGCTGGTCAGCTCGCTGGACCCGCTGAAAAATATCTACAAAGGCGTGCTGGAGCGTCTGGCCAAGGCATGAGCGCACCGGCCCTGACGGTGCTCTCGCTCATCGAGCAGATGAGCCAGCGCCTGCTGGCCGCCGGCCTCACCCCGGCCGACGGCTTTGGCCACGGCACCCAAAGCGCTTTTGATGAGGCCGCCTGGCTGGTGTTGTGGCGCATGGGCTTGCCGCTGGACGACCTGGACGGCGTGGCCGAACGCCCGGTCACCCCCGAACAATCCGCCCAAGTGGCAGCCTTGCTTGAAGAGCGCATCCGCACGCGCCAGCCCGCCGCCTACCTGACCCGCGAAGCCTGGCTGCAAGGCGTGCCCTTTTACGTGGACCAGCGCGTGATCATTCCGCGCAGCTTCATTGCCGAACTGCTGGCCGACGGCAGCATCGACCCCTGGCTGAGCGAAGACACGCAGCGCGTGCTCGATCTGTGCACCGGCAACGGCAGCCTGGCCGTGCTGGCCGCCATGACCTACCCCGACGTGCAGGTTGACGCCGCCGACATCAGCCGGGACGCGCTGGCCGTGGCCCGCATCAATGTCGAACGCCACGCGCTGACCGATCGCATCACCCTGATCGAGTCTGACGGCCTGGCCGCCTGCCCCGGTCCCTACGACCTGATTGTGTGCAATCCGCCCTATGTCAACGCCGCCACCATGGCCGCCCTGCCGGCGGAATTCCGGGCCGAGCCGGTGCTGGCGCTGGCCGGCGGCGAGGACGGCATGGACTTCATTCGCGCCCTGTTTCATGACGCAGTGCAGCATATGAGCGAAAATGCGGTGTTGGTGCTGGAAATAGGCAACGAGCGCGAGAACTTCGAGCGCGCTTTCCCAGCCTTGACGCCGCTGTGGTTTGAAACCAGCGCCGGCAGTGACCAGGTCTTGCTGCTCACCCGCCAGGAACTGAGCTGATTTATTTTTCCGTCTGCCCTTTTCAATGATTACCCTCAAAAACGTGGTGCTGCGTCGCGGCGCCAAAGTGATTCTCGACAGCGCGTCGGTCAACCTCAACCCCGGTGAAAAAGTCGGTCTGGTCGGGCGCAACGGCGCGGGCAAGTCCTCGCTGTTTGCCATGCTCAACGGCACGCTGCACGAAGACGCCGGCGAGTTCTACATTCCGGCCCAGTGGCGTATGTCGCAGGTCGCGCAGGACATGCCCGAGACCGAGCAAAGCGCCACCAGTTACGTCATTGAGGGCGACATCGTCCTGCAAGCCGCGCAAGCCGAGGTGGACGCCGCCGACGCCAGCGGTGACGGCGACCGCATGGCCCATGCCTACATGGACCTGTACGACGCCGGCGCCCACGACGCACCGGCCCGCGCTCAGGCGCTGATCCTCGGTCTGGGTTTCAAGGTCAGCGAGCTCGAGAACCCGGTCAACAGCTTTTCGGGCGGCTGGCGTATGCGCCTGCAGCTTGCCCGCGCGCTGATGTGCCCGTCCGACCTGCTGCTGCTCGACGAGCCCACCAACCACTTGGACCTGGACGCGCTGGTCTGGCTGGAAGCCTGGCTCAAGCGCTACCAGGGCACCATGCTGGTCATCAGCCATGACCGCGAATTTTTAGACGCCGTGACCGATGTCACCGTGCACATTGAAGTCTCCAAACTGACCCGCTACGGCGGCAACTACAGCAAATTTGAAGACCTGCGCGCCGAACAGATGGCGCTGCAGCAAGGCGCTTACGCCAAGCAGCAAGACAAGATCGCTCACCTGCAAAAGTTCATTGCCCGCTTCAAGGCCAAGGCCAGCAAAGCCAAGCAGGCGCAAAGCCGTGTCAAGGCGCTGGACCGCATGGAGAAAATTGCGCCGCTGCTGGCCGAAGCCGATTTCACCTTCGAGTTCAAGGAACCGGCCAATCTGCCCAACCCCATGCTGTCGATGCAAAACGCCTACTTTGGCTACCCCGCACCGGAAGACGCGCCCGAGGGCACGCCACCCACGGTCATTGTGCAAAACGTCAGCAAGTCCGTGCTGGCCGGTCAGCGCATTGGCATCCTGGGCGCCAACGGCCAGGGCAAATCAACGTTGGTCAAGACGGTGGCCCGCGCACTGGCGCCGATTGAAGGCGAGATGCTCGAAGGCAAGGGGCTGAACATCGGCTACTTTGCCCAGCAAGAGCTTGACGTGCTGCGCCCCGCAGACAACCCGCTCGAACACATGATCCGCCTGGTCAAGGAAGTCACCGCGGCCGGCAAGATCAGCGGCCAGCAAACCCGCGAGCAAGACCTGCGCAGCTTTTTAGGCCAGTTCAACTTTGGCGGTGACATGGTCAAGCAGTCCGTGGGCAGCATGAGCGGCGGCGAAAAAGCCCGCCTGGTGCTGTGCATGATCGTCTGGCAGCGCCCCAACCTCTTGCTGCTGGACGAGCCAACCAACCACCTGGACCTGGCCACCCGCGAAGCACTCAGCATGGCGCTCAATGAATTTGAAGGCACCGTCATGCTGGTCAGCCACGACCGGGCGCTGCTGCGCGCGGTCTGCGACGAATTCTGGATGGTCTCGCACGGCGGCGTGGCGCCGTTTGACGGCGACCTGGACGACTACCAACGCTACCTGCTGGACGAAGCCAAACGCCAGCGCGAAGAAGCCAAGAAAGCCGCTAACGCACCGGTCCCCAAAGCCGTGGCCGTGGCAGCCAAAGCGCCGGTCAAAAGCCCGGACCTCAAGCCCTTGAAAAAAGAGCTCGACAAGGTCGATGCGCAAATGAAAACCCTGAGCGCCGAGCGCCAAACTCTGGAAGCCCAACTGGCCGCCACCATCACTCCGCCCGAAATGGCCAAGGCCGGCAAACGCCTCAAAGCGGTAGACGCAGAGCTGCAAACGCTGGAAGAGCGCTGGCTGGAACTCTCCGACCAGATAGAGACTGCCACGGCCTGAGCCGGAGGCAGCTCAAGCGGGGCTCAGATCAGCTGGCGATCGCCCGGCCGTTTTGCGGCTGAATCGGGCGGGCGTTCTTTTTGAAGGGGAACGCCTCGACCTGTTCCCTGGACACGTTCACATGCGACTTCAAAATGAAGAAGCGCACGCCTTCGGTACAAGGGGGTGTGGTCAGTGATCCTTCGTAGCTGTAAAACTCGTACTCCCGCGGCAGCAGGTTGGCCGGGTTGAACATCACGCCTTCGGGGGCGATTTCGGGACCTTCTTTCGGGGGGGCGTGGGTCCACAGTGCCTTGATACCCGGGTTTTCGTTGCCTTCCTTGAGCAAGACACCCAGCACGGCCAGGCGACCGGCATCGTTTTTGTGCACAAAGTGAATCACCATTGACGATGGCTTGCCGTCAATGTGCTCTTCGCTCGGACGGTGAAAGTGAAACTGCAGCAACTCAAAAGGCTTGCTATCAATGCGCAGCTTGCTGCCCGGCGGCACATTGACCTGGATGGTGTGGCCGTTGTTGACGATTTTGAGCTGGCCGGGCTTGTAGTCGGGCGCCAAATTGAACAGGGCTTTTTCAAACGGGCCCTTGATGTTCAGCGGTGCCTGCGCCTTGCCTTTGGCACAGACCGGAAACTCGTCGCCCCAGCGGTCAGGGCCCATGGCGCCTTCATAACCCCAATTCACTGCGTGCTTTTCGCCGCCGGCCTTAGGGTCTGCTTGCTTGTCGTCCTTGCCGCCCTTGGCCGCTTTAGGGTCCTGACCGGCCTCCACCGCTTTGGGGAGATCACCAGAGCCTGCGCACTCTGACAGCACGTTGACTTTTTCACCGGCAGCGGCCAGCGCATTCTGGGCGGCGCAAATCACCTTTTTGCGCCCCGACCAGTCGGCCATCTCCAGCGCCTTTTGGAAAGCCTCGACGGTGGCGGGGTCCTTGCTGCCTTTGGTCAGCAGACGCAGCGCGCCCAGGCCCACCTGCCGCTCAGGCGAGAGAGATTTTTCTTTTTTGTAAGCCGCTTCCAGGTCTTTGAGGGTTTCGCCACCGGACAGCGCCGTACGCACGGCATCGAGCTCCAGCGACTTGGTCTTGAGCGGGTCAATTTCTTTGGTCGCCTCGGCCAGCGCCGCCTCAGCGGCTTCCACTTTTTTGACAGCCTCTTCAGCCTGAGCCGTCAGCTCGGCCACCTGGCCTACGTTGGCAGCGCTGCTTTTCCAGTTCATCCAGCCGA
>JBIKHR010000228.1:0-5107 GCA_044362035.1 Polaromonas sp.
GTACTGCTCACGTGGCGGTTTTATCCATGGGAAACCCGCATGCGGTGCAACTGGTGGACGACGTGGAGCGCGCACCGGTGGCCGAGTGGGGCCCGCAGATCGAAGGTCATACGCGCTTTGCGCGCCACGTCAACGCCGGCTTCATGCAGGTGCTGTCGCGCAACGAAGTGCGCTTGCGCGTGTACGAGCGCGGCGCGGGCGAAACCCTGGCTTGCGGCACCGGCGCTTGCGCGGCGGTGGTCGCCGGCATTCGCCTGGGCCTGCTGGACACGCGGGTCGATGTGCACACGCACGGCGGCTTGCTGACCGTCGAGTGGCCGGGCAGCGCTGAGCACCTGGGCGCCGCCGTCACCCTGAGCGGACCCGCCACGCGGGTGTTTGAAGGCGAGATCGAGCTGCCCGAGATTTGAGGCCTCCAGCTTCAAGCGAACCTGCTCCCAATTTAAGGACAATGCCTGACATGAACCCGACCCCCAATTCCATGCAACACCCGATCACTGAAGACGACATCGCCAACTTTCTGGCCAACACGCCGGATTTTTTCGAGCGTCACGCCGAACTGCTGGCCACTGTGCAACTTTCCAGCGGCCACGGCAGCCGGGCGGTCAGCCTGCAAGAGCGTCAGGCCGGCATGCTGCGTGACAAGATCCGCGGCCTGGAGTCGCGCCTGGTCGAGATGCTGCGCCACGGGCAGGACAACGTCGCCATCGCCGACAAGATGCAGTCCTGGACGCGCCAGATGCTGCTGGCCTCGGTGGCGCGTGAGCTGCCCGGCATCATCACCCGCGAGTTGCAGAAGCAGTTTCAGGTGGCGCAAGTCGCCATCAAGGTCTGGGATGTGGCCGCGCCTTTTGCCGCTGAAGACTTTGCCCAAGGCGTGAGCCCAGCCGCGCGTGACGCAGCCGCTGCCCTGGCAGCGCCTTTTTGCGGCCCGGCAATGGGGCTGGAAGCCGTCAGCTGGCTGGACGAGCCTGCGGCCGCCCGATCGGTGGCCTTGATCGCTTTGCGCGCTGACTCATCAGCCACGCCTTTTGGCTTGCTGGTGCTGGCTTCGCCCGAGGCGGATCGCTTTGCCAGCGGTATGGGCACCGACTTCCTGCAACGCATCGGCGAGCTGGCCAGCGCGGCCTTGTCGCGCCTGCATGGACCGGCCAACGCCGGACGCTGAGAACGCCTTGGAACCGGACCCGCTGGTCCTGCGCTACCTGACGCATGTGCGGGTTGAAAAGCGGCTGGCCGAGCGCACCGTCACCCTCTACACCCTGGACCTGGAAAAGCTCCAGACCCTGGCCGCGCAAGCCGCTGTGGCGCTGGCCGATGTCAGCCCCGTCCACATGCGTCGCTGGGTGGCACAAATGCACGGCGGCGGGCGCAGCGCCCGCGGTATCGCACTCATCTTGTCAGGCTGGCGCGGCTTTTATGTCTGGCTGGGGCGCGAAGGCCTGGTCAGCAGCAACCCGGTGCAGGGTTTGCGCGCGCCCAAGGCGGCCAAGCCGCTGCCCAAGGCTTTGGGCGTGGACGAGGCCGTGCAACTGGCCGACTTCAAGACCGACGACACCGAACACCACCCCGGCTTGCAGGCGCGCGACGAATGCCTGACCGAGCTGCTGTATGGCTGTGGCCTGCGCATGGGCGAGCTGGTCGGGCTGGACGCCGTGGCCGGCAGCCAGGCGCGCGGCTGGGTTGACCTGCCTGCGGGCGAGGCGCATGTGCTGGGCAAGGGCGGCAAGCGCCGCAGCGTGCCGGTGGGCACCAAGGCCTTGCAGGCCTTGCAGGCCTGGCTCAGCGTGCGCAGCCAGTGGCTGGGCGAGTTGGCGGAGCCAACGCCGGCGCTGTTCATCAGCGCGCGCGGCACGCGCCTGACGCCGCAGCACATCCGCAAGCGGCTCAAACTGCGCAGCCTGCAGGCCGGGTTGGCCACGCCGGTGCACCCGCACATGTTGCGCCACTCGTTTGCCAGCCACCTGCTGCAGTCCAGCGGCGACCTGCGTGCGGTGCAAGAGTTGCTGGGGCATGCCAACATCAGCACCACGCAGGTCTACACGCGGCTGGACTTTCAGCACCTGGCCAAGATTTATGACGCAGCGCATCCGCGCGCCACGCTGGCCGGCCTCAAGCCCAAGGTCGCGTCTGCTGCCCCGCCTTTAGCCAAGCCCGAGCCCGAGCCTGAAGCCTGAAGCCTGAAGCCTGAAGAGAGCCAGTCTGCGTCCGGCGGTGCAGCCCCGACAATAGGGGCATGAAATCAATTCGACTCCGAGAAGGCAAAGAGCGCTCGCTGCAGCGCCGCCACCCCTGGATTTTTGACGGCGCCATCGCCAAGGGCGGTGGCGATGCCGGCGAGACCGTCAAGGTTGAAAGCCATGAAGGCCGCTTTCTGGGCTGGGCTGCGTTCAGCCCGAGTTCCAAGATCCGCGCACGCGTCTGGAGCTTTGACGAAGCCCAGCGCATTGATGCCGCGTTTTTCAGCGCGCGCATTGCTGCAGCGCTGAAGGCGCGCACGCTGTTTGACATCCAAAGTGACGGCATGCGCCTGGTGCATGGCGAGTCGGACGGCCTGCCCGGGCTGGTGGTGGACCGCTACGCCGACACGCTGGTGGCGCAGTTTTCCAGCTGCGGTGTCGAGCGCTGGAAAGGCGTGATCGTCGATGCGCTGCTGGCGCAGACCGGTTTGACGCGCTTGTATGAACGCTCGGACGCCAGCGTGCGCGGCCTCGAAGGCCTGCCCGAGGCCACCGGCTGGCTCAGCGGCGCGCCCGTCGACGGCAGCGCCGGCACCGAGATTGTCATCCGCGAACACGACTGGCAGCTCAGCCTGAACATTGCCGAAGGCCACAAGACCGGCTTTTACCTGGACCAGCGTGACAGCCGCCAGAAGTTTGCCCTGCAGGCGCGGCGCCGGCAGTTCCAGCGCGTGCTCAACTGCTACTGCTACACCGGCGGCTTCACGGTGGCGGCGCTGGCCGGCGGCGCGGCGCATGTGACCTCGATCGACTCGTCCGGCCCGGCGCTCGACAAAGCGCGTGCCAATGTGGCGCTCAACGGCTTTGACGCGGCGCGCTGCGACATGCTCGACGCCGATGTCAACGCCATGCTGCGCCAGTACATCAAGGAAGGACGCACCTTTGACGCCATCGTGCTGGACCCGCCCAAATTTGCACCCACCGTCGCCCACGCCGAACGCGCGGCGCGCGCCTACAAGGACATCAACCGGCTGGCGCTGTCCATTCTGGAGCCGGGCGGCACGCTGTTCACTTACTCGTGTTCGGGCGGCATCAGCGCGGACCTGTTCCACAAGATCGTGGCCTCAGCCGGTACCGACGCCGGGGTGGACGCTTTCATCACCGAGCGTCTGGGCGGCGCGCCGGACCACCCGATGACGGTGACTTTTCCTGAAGGGGAATACCTCAAGGGCCTGGTGCTGGTGCGAAAGCCCTGAGCCCCTAGAGGCCGCTGGTCTGGCGGGCGCGACCGCTAAACTCTCGGCCTGTTTTCTATCTGAATTTTTTGTTTTTTATCTTTGTTTTTCCAAGGCGCACCATGAGTTTGATTCCCGTCACCATCCTGACCGGCTTTCTGGGTTCCGGCAAAACCACTTTGCTCAAGCGCGTGCTCACCGAAGCCCACGGCCAGAAGATCGCCGTGATCGAAAACGAGTTTGGTGAAGAAAACATCGACAACGAAATTCTGGTGAACGACACCAACGAAAACATCATCCAGATGAACAACGGCTGTATCTGCTGCTCGATCCGCGAAGACCTGCGCGAAACGCTGCAACTGCTGGCCTCCAAAAAGCGCCAGGGTCTGCTTGATTTTGAGCGCGTGGTGATCGAGACCACCGGCCTGGCCGACCCCGGTCCGGTGGCGCAGACTTTTTTCATGGACGAGGAAATCGCCGAGCAATACCTGCTGGATTCCATCCTCACCCTGGTGGACGCCAAGCACGCCGCCACGCAGCTCAACGATCGGCAGGAAGCGCGCCGGCAAGTTGGCTTTGCCGACCAGATTTTCATCAGCAAGACCGACCTGGTGGCCGAAGACGAGGTGCAGGCGCTGATGCACCGCCTCAAGCACATGAACCCGCGTGCACCGCATCGCGCCGTGCATTTCGGCGAAGTGGCGCTGGGCGAGGTGTTTGACTTGCGCGGCTTTAACCTGAATGCCAAGCTCGATATTGACCCGGACTTTTTGAAAGACGATGCGCACGACCACGCCGGTCACGACCATGACCATGTGCACGGCGAGCATTGCGACCATCCTTCACATGCGTCAGCGGGCGAGGGCGGGCATCACCATCACCACGACGATGACGTGAAAAGCTTTGTGTTTCGCTCGGAACGCGCCTTCAGCCCGGCCAAGTTGGAGGATTTTCTCGGCGCCATCGTCAACATCTACGGCCCGCGCATGCTGCGCTACAAGGGCGTGCTGAACATGGAAGGCACCGAGCGCAAGGTTATTTTTCAGGGCGTGCACCAGCTCATGGGGAGCGATCTCGGGCCAGCCTGGGCCGCAGATGAGGCCAGGGTCAGCAAGATGGTGTTCATCGGCATTGACCTGCCCAAGGATATTTTCATGCAGGGTCTGGAGCAAAGCCTGGTTTGAGTTAGTCTGTGCCACTTCGCGCGTTAGCGATGTGAGTGCCCAGCCCGCAAGCGCGAAGCTCTGATAAATGTTCTATTTTTGCAACTATTTGCCAGGGCATTCCCTTTCAAGCCAGCGAAGCCGCTAGAATCGCCCGCCGACTCAAGTAGCCGGCCGGCCGCTCAGAACGCGGCGTCGGCAACCAAGTCGACCTCATCACCCCGACGGGCTTGAGATTTTCGAGGTTCATCCACAGGCCAGTGCCCAGAGGAGACAAGCAGTGAAAGCTACCGCCAAGAAAAACAAGACGACCGCGAAGGCGAGCCCCAAGCCCATAGCCAAGCCCAAAGCCAAGCCCAAAGCCAAGCCTGTCGCCAAGAAAAGCGCCAAGCCGGCCGGTAAGACTGCGGCTGTCAAGGGCAAAGCGGTGGTCAAGGCAGCTGTGAAGAAGCCCGTCAAGCCCGTGATCAAAGCACCCGTCAAGAGCAAGCCGGTGGCCAAGTCTGCGGCCAAGCCAGCCGTCAAAGCT
>JBIKHR010000229.1:0-5097 GCA_044362035.1 Polaromonas sp.
TTGCGCCGCGTCTAGCCGGAACTCACGTGTGATGGCACGCACATGGCGATCTGACAAAGCACCCCACTCCAGCAATCGGTGCATGGCCTGGCCGGTGCGCGACGCAGCGGAATCGGCCGTCGGCCTGGCAACAGCCGGCGCCAGCGCAGGCGCGGGAGGCAAGCTGGCAAAGTTGAACAGCTCCGGCCCCGCCGGGCTGGCGGCGTCGGCAACTGCCACCTCAACAGCGCTGACCGGCGCAGGCCATTCGGCGGCCAGGGCGTGCAGCCGCTGCCACCAGCTGCCGGGCGCGCTGCGGTGCGGCTCAATGGCCGACATGGCCAGCGTGCGCCGAGCCCGTGTCAGGGCCACGTACAGGGCGTTGAGCTCCTCGCGATGGCGCGCCGATTTTTCGGTTTCCAGCGCTTGGGCGCAGCAAGCCGGCGGCCGGCTTTCGCTGACCAGAAAGACAAATCGTTCGGGCGCGGCGGCTTCGCCCGGCCAGTCCACCAGCACGCCCATGCTGTCGGCGCTGCGCGGCGGCGTGTCGGTGTCCAGCAGCAGCACCGCTTCGGCCTCCAGACCTTTGGCACCGTGAATGGTCAGCAGCCGTACGGCGCCGGCGCTGACTGTGGCGGGTGCCTGGATACCGCCGGCCTTGAGCGCGCGGACCAGCGCGTAAGGCGTGGTGTAGCGGCCGCCATCCACCTGCAGCGCCACGGCCAGAAGCGCGCGCAAATTGGCCAACACAGCCTCGCGCTGGGCGGGCGGCGCAGCAGCTGCAAAGCGGGCCAGTACATCGCCGTCGTCATACAGCGCTTGCAGCGCATCGTGCGGCGGCAGCGTGTCCAGCCAGTGTTTCCAGCGCGTCAGTTGCGCGGCCGCGCCTTGCAGGCTTTGCGCCGAAAGCTCGCGCAACTCGTCCAGCGGCGCCAGCGCATCGTCTTGCAGCAGGGAATACCAGGGCTTGGTGAGCCGGCGCTGCGCCAGGGCCAGTTGCACCAGCGCTGCATCAGACGCGCCAAAAAGCGGCGAGCGCAGTGCCCGCGCCAGCGACAAATCATGTTGTGGCGACACCAGCACATCCAGCAGCGCGACGATGTCTTGCACCTCGCAGCAATCGATGAGCGCGGTTTTTTCGCCGATCTGCGCCGGGATGTTGAGCGCGCGCAGCGCTTGCTGCAGCGGCAACAAGCCCGCGCGTTTGCGCGACAGCACCATGATCTGCGCCGGTTGGAGGACTGGCCCGGTCGCGTCAGTCCCTGAAGGCGTGAGTTGCTGCGCAATCCAGGCGGCGGCCTGCCGCGCTTCGAGCGTGCGCAAGGTTTCTTCGGGTACTTCACGCGGTTGCAGCAAGCTGTCGCGCCAGAAGTTGGCACTTTCATGCGCGCTTTCATCGGAGCTTGCGGCGGCGTCTGCCTTGGCGCGCGCAATCGGTGGCAACCGCCCGACCGCGCCCATGTTCGGGGAGTCGGTGCTGTGGGCGCGAAACCCCTCGTAGCCATCGCTTGCTGCAGCCTGTAGCATGGCGGCGTTGACCGTGGCTATGACGGTCTGCGCGTTGCGCCGTGTGTGGTCGCAACTGAGCAAATCCCCCCCCAGTCCGCGCCGCACAAAGTCTTGCGCGGCCTTGAAGACCTGCGGCTCAGCACGCCGGAAACGGTAGATGCTTTGTTTGGGGTCACCGACGATGAACACGCTGGGCGCCTGGCCCGCGCCGCTGTAGCTGCCCAACCAGGCCAACAAAGCCTGCCACTGCAGCGGGTTGGTGTCCTGGAACTCGTCAATCAAAAGGTGTCGCACGCGCGCGTCCAGTTTCTCCTGGACCCAGCCCGACAGCACCGGGTCGCCCAGCATAACCAGCGCGGCGCGCTCGACGTCGTTCATGTCGATCCAGCCGCGCTCGCGTTTGAGGGCGGTGAACTCTGCGATCAACAAACGCGTCAGCCGCCCCATGCGCTGCTGGTACAGCCAGGCTTCGTGCTGATGGCGCGCTGCGGCGACCGCCAGTACCAGGTCCTGCGCCTTGCGCACCAGCTCGATGCCGACGATTTTTTCGCCGAACTTGCGCGGTTTGCCCTCAGCCGTGAGCAAAGCAGGAAAAATCGCATCCACATCCCCGTCCGTCAAGGCGCGCGCCAGCTCGACCCCCTTGGCCGAAAAAGTCGGCGCGCTGGCGCGGCCCAGAGCCGTGGCGGCGTCCACCAGCATCTGCCTGTCGGGGCCGCTTGTCAGCGACTCGTGCGGCTGCTGCAAATGGGCAAACTCGGGGTATTGCTGGCCAAAGGACTGCACCGAACGGTCGGTGGTGCCGGCGGCATCGGCCAGGGCAAACTCCACGCGTTTGTCGAGCGCGGCTTGCAAGGCTTTTTCAGACTGCGAACGGCCATAGGCCAGCACCACGGCTTCAAAATCAGCCTTCAGGGCTGGTTCGTCCAGCAGTGCCTGGTAAAACCGCCGCCACACCAGCGCCCGGGCCTGGCTGTCGTCTTCCAGCAGCTCGTAATTGACCGGCAAACCCAGGTTTTGCAACACCGCCACCGGCGCACTGCGCAACAAGGCGGCAAACCAGCCATGGAAAGTGCGGATCTGCACCGAACGGCCGCTGGCCAGCAGGCGCACGTACAAGCCCCTAAGCTGCGCCATCAGGCGCGTGACGGTGGCTTCGTCCTGCAGGCCCTGTACGCCGCGGATCTGCAACTCGTGCAGCAGCCTGGCGCGGTCGGCATGGGCAAACTCGCTCAGCCATTCGTACAGGCGCTCGCGCATCTCGCCGGCAGCGCGTTTGGTGAAGGTGATCGCCAGAATCTCATGCGGCTGCAGCGCTCCGTCGGCACCGGCCTTTTCAGCGTCTTCGAGCAAGGCGCGCAGCATGCGCGAGACCAGCATCCAGGTCTTGCCCGCACCGGCGCAGGCCTCGACGGCAACGCTGCGGCGCGGGTCACAGGCGATGGCGTAAAAAGCGTCAGGCGCGACCGGTGCGCCGTTGCATTCGTAAGCAGCTTGTTGAGTCATGCGGCCACCCGGAAATCACGTCGGCACAGGCCGCGCGCATCGCAGTACTCGCAAGCCTTGCCCTCGCCCATGGCGGGCATGGGCGCACCTTCGGCGATGCGGCTCATGTCGGTCTGGATGCTGTCGATCAATTGGTCTCGCAGGCTCACGATATCTTCCTGTTCATAGCTGCGGGTCGACTCTTTCTCACCCAGGTTGACGTAGCTGGCACTCAGTTCGTCGTCGCTCAGCAGCGCGGCGTAAAACGGCAACTGCGTGTCTTCCTGCGGCTCACTGATGCGCACAGCCGTGACGCTGCGCGACTCGCTTTTGTAATCCATCACCAGCGCGCGGCCGTCGGCCAGGCGGTCGATGCGGTCGATCTTTCCGATCAGCGTGAGCGTGCCCAGCGGCATTTCTTTCCACTGCTCGGCTTCGGTGAAATGCGCGCCGCTGGCCTCGTGCTCGCTCAGCCACGCCAGATAGCCTTCGCGCACCCGCGGCCAGGCGGCGGCAAATGGCAAAAACTCGCTGTCGGCCAGTGCCAGTTCACGGGTGGACAGCGCAGCGGCCTCGTTGATCATCTGCAAGCGGGTAGGCAAGTCAGTCGTGGGCGATGCCAGCAGCGCCACATGAAAGTGGCTCAGCAAGCCGTGCAACCAGTTGCCAAAATCGCGCTTGCCGAGTTCGCCTTCCAGCTCATCGACAGCCTGCAGCTTGAGCTGGCGCATGGCAAAAAAGCGGTAAGGGCAGCGCCGCAAGTCCTCGTAGGCACTGGCCGAGAGTCGCGCCACCGGCAGCGCGTCACCTTGCGGTGCGGGCAGCGGCATGGACTGGACGGTCAGTGGGCGAGAGACTCGACGATCAGGCGCCAGCACGGTGCCAGGCGCAAGCAGCAAGGCCTGCACAAAGCCGCTGGCCATGATGCGCTCACCACCCTCGCTGGCACGCCAGAGCACATCCAGGTGCACGTACTGCAGCGCGTAATTCCAGGCAGCCCGGGCAGAAGCCGCCAGCGTCTCGCGGGAGGGCAAACCCAGCAACGAGCGCTGCGCCGGCGTCCACTGGCCCGGCGGCTCGGGCGATACGGGCAAACGCACTTCATCGGCCCCCGGAAAGACCACCGCCTGCATAGGCCGACCCAACAACTGGCTCAGCGGCATGATCACCACCTGCGCCTCGGGCGGGTGCTCGGGCGTGAAGCTGGCCGACTCGAACACCTGGTTGACCCAGGCGGTGAAGTCGCGCAGGCTCATGCGCGCGCCGTAGGTTTCGACGGCGCTGTCAAATTCATTTTCCTGGCCCTCGCGCAGATGCAGCGCGTCCATCGCCGCCTGCCCTGCCGTGTCACCCAGCAGCACCGGCCATTGCTGCGTGGCTTCCAGCACGCCGCGCAGGGCGCGCAGCCAGAGCATCAGCGGCTGGCTGCCCTGCAAGGGCAAAAGTAGGGGCTTCATTTGCACTGCCAGCGCGTGCGCCGCAGGCAGTGCCTCACCGACCTGCCTCCATTGCCGCAGGCCGGCTTTGCGCAGCGCCAGTTCGGCGGCAGTGACCGCGGCAGCATCAAAAACAGGTGCGTTTTTCAGCCAGTCGAGCACGGTGTCTGTCGAAACGTCCCAGGCAGCCGCGCGCAGCAAACTCATGAGGCCGGCGGCGGCGCGCGTGGTGGACAGCTTCCAACCGGTCTCGTCGCGCACGGCCACGCCCTGATTGGCCAGCATGGCGCGCACGCGTCGGGTCAGCACGCGGTCTTGCGCCACCAGCGCCACCGGCCGCAAGCCCTCCGCCAGCCGCGCCAGCACACAGGCGGCGGCGCGTTGCGCCTCGTCTTCGGCGTCCGTGGCAGCTTGCAGCAATGGTTGAGCCGGCACACCAGGCGCCAGCAAAGGCAAAGACAGCGCCCGCGCGCCCCAGCGAGCCCGGAGCGCATCGCTCAAGGGGTCGGCCTGAAAACCCTCCAGCACCACCAGCAGCTTGCCCGTGGCCGAAAACAAAATGTCAGTGGGATAAGCCGAGGTCGAGGCCCAGGCCAGTGCAATTTGCCCGACCGCCGACTCCAGCGCCAGCAGGGGCGAATCCATGCCCGCGGCCAACTGGACAGCCAGGCGCTGCCCCCAGGCGGCG
>JBIKHR010000230.1:0-5093 GCA_044362035.1 Polaromonas sp.
GAGGCCGGCAGCGCCGGCCCGATGCGCGCAGCCTTCATTCCGGCATCGTTTCCGGGCGCCATTATTCGCCGCCACACGGGCACGCCTTTCATGGGCTACAGCGGCGCCACTTACCTGATTCAGGAAGTCTGCAACGCCTTGTTTGACGCACTCTTTCACATCCTGCCGCTGGGCACCGACATGGACAAGGTCGAGCCCACGCTGGCCCGCGTCAGCGGTGAAGCCGCCACGCCCTGGGAAGACCAGGCGCAGGTCAGGCTGCATGCGATCGTCTCGCAGCAACCGGTGCTGGTGCAGATCTCGGCCGCCAAGCGCCTGCGCGACCACGCAGAGCAACAGGCGCGCGAGCGGCAAGACGCGGTTGTCACCGAAGCCCATGTCAACCAGGCCGGCCAGGCCATCGGTCTCGGAGAGCCCGCATGAGCGCGCTGCGCAACACCCTTCATTCAGTCCCGTGCGGTGTCGCACGGCCCACCCTATTTCGTGGCAATTTGCTGCGGACGCCCAAGTTGCGCGGGCTGCGCGCAACACAGGCCATCCGGCCTTTTTGAAAAGGAGCATTCGTATGTCAAATCGGACTTCTATATCCGGCCTGAACGACGATGAGGCTCAGGAATTCCACACCTACTACATGCAGGGTCTTGTGGGCTTCACGGCAGTCGCCGTGGTCGCTCACATCCTCGTGTGGATGTGGAAGCCCTGGTTCTAATTTCGGTTCACTTCCATGAATGGAGAAACTGCCATGTACGACATGTCTTATCACCCTAAGCCATCTCACCGGGATGACAAGCTCACGCTTGTCCTGATCTTTGCCCCGTGCTTTGTGCTGCTTTTGTCGATTGCGATTCTCGGCCAACTGGTCGGGCTGCATTGGCAAAACTGGCTGCCTGGCGCTGAGCAAAAGAGCAGCCTCTTTTCGGGCGTTCATGCAGCGGTTTACACACTCATGTCTCACATCATTTAGGAGAAAAGACCATGTGGAGAATTTGGCGACTTTATGACCCCCTTCGGGCCATGGTGGTTCAAGGTATTTTCCTGTTTGCACTGGCCGCGATGATTCACCTCATCCTGCTCAGCACAAACAAGTTCAACTGGCTTGACGGTGCAAAAAAACCGATGGCGACAGCAGCGCAAAACGCGCCGATGCCGGCCCCGGTGCCCGCAGCAAAGTCCTGACCGACAGGCGAAGTGCAGATGCTGCACTGCGCCTTGGCCGGCGCAGCATCTGCTCTTTTTTTCGGCCCCGGGCCGGAAAATCTGACCGACTCCAGACAAGCGAAACAACAAGTGTTCAACACGCAAGCGACAGGAGAGCCTCATCATGGCCATGCTCAGCTTTGAAAAAAAATACCGGGTCCGCGGCGGCACGCTGCTAGGCGGCGACCTTTTTGACTTCTGGATAGGCCCCTTTTACGTTGGCTTTTTCGGCGTCACCACGGCGTTCTTCACGTTTTTAGGTACCGCACTGATTCTCTGGGGCGCCTCGCAAGGGCCGACCTGGAACCTCTGGCAAATCAGCATTGCCCCACCCGACCTGTCCTACGGCCTGCGTTTTGCGCCGCTGATGGAAGGCGGGCTCTGGCAACTCATCACGGTCTGTGCCATAGGCGCTTTTGTCTCGTGGATGATGCGCGAGATTGAGATCTGTCGCAAGCTAGGCATGGGCTACCACGTGCCATTCGCCTTTGGCGTGGCCATCTTTGCCTATGTCACGCTGGTCGTCATCCGCCCGGTGCTGATGGGCGCCTGGGGCCACGGCTTTCCGTACGGCATCTTCAGCCACCTGGACTGGGTGTCGAACGTCGGCTACCAGTACCTGCACTTTCACTACAACCCGGCGCACATGCTTGCGGTGAGTTTTTTCTTTGCCACGGTGCTGGCCCTGTCCCTGCATGGCGCCTTGGTTCTTTCAGCGACCAACCCGCCCAAGGGCGAAGTGGTGAAGACGCCTGAGCATGAAGACACTTTCTTTCGCGACATCATCGGCTACTCCGTGGGCACTCTGGGCATTCACCGGGTCGGACTGTTCCTGGCATTGGCCGCCGTGCTGTTCAGCGCACTGTGCATCGTCATCAGCGGCCCCTTCTGGAGCCGTGGCTGGCCTGAGTGGTGGGGCTGGTGGCTGAACATGCCCATCTGGCGTTAAGACCGGCATCGCATAGAGGAGAACCCCATGGCTCAATACCAAAATCTTTTCACCGCCGTGCAGGCCACAGGCCCGCTGCATCACGGCGTTCCGCTGGGCGCCGGCAACGACCGCCGCTTTGGCGAGACCCCCGGCATCAGCTACTGGCTGGGCAAGCTGGGCAATGCCCAAATCGGCCCCATCTACCTGGGTGGCCTCGGCGTGGCCTCGCTGATCTTCGGCACCCTGGCCTTCAACATCATCGGCATGAACATGCTGGCCTCGGTGAACTGGGATCCGATCCAGTTCATTCGCCAACTCTTCTGGCTGGCACTGGAACCACCGCCACCGGGCAACGGCCTGGCGCTGGCGCCCCTGAACCAGGGTGGCTGGTGGCAGATTACCGGCTTGTTCCTGACCATTTCCGTGCTGCTCTGGTGGGCCCGTACCTACCGGCGCGCCCGCGCACTGGGCTTGGGAACGCATGTGCCTTGGGCTTTCGCCGGCGCTATCTGGTTGTTCCTGGTGCTCGGCCTGATCCGGCCGGTGCTGATGGGCAGCTGGGGCGAGGCGGTGCCTTTTGGTATCTTCCCGCACCTAGACTGGACGGCCGCATTTTCATTGCGTTACGGCAACCTGTTCTACAACCCCTTCCACGCCCTGTCGATTGTTTTCCTCTACGGCGCCACCTTGCTTTTTGCCATGCACGGCGCGACCATCCTGGCGGTCAGCCAGTTTGGCGGTGAGCGTGAGATCGAACAAATCGTGGACCGCGGCACCGCCTCGGAGCGCGCTGCACTGTTCTGGCGCTGGACCATGGGCTTCAACGCCACCATGGAGTCGATTCACCGCTGGGCCTGGTGGTTTGCAGTGCTGTGCCCGCTGACAGGCGGCATCGGCATCCTGCTCACCGGCACGGTGGTGGACAACTGGTTCCTCTGGGCCGTCAAACACGGCGTGGTGCCGCCCTACCCTGAAGTCTTTCCCGCCGTGATGGACCCGGCCCTCAGCACAGGAGTCAAGCCATGATCCCCCAAGTCAATTTCATTCGCCGGGGCTTGCGCCACAGCCTGCAGCTGCTGGGCCTGTCCTCGCTGCTCTTGCTGAGCGCCTGCGAGCGCCCTTTCATGGACAGCGTGCAAAACGGCTACCGCGGCACGGGCATGGTGCAGGTTTACAACCCGCGCATTCTCGAAACCAAGCAGGACAACAACGTGGTGCCGGCGGCTCTGCCACCAGCCTCACCGGACGGCCCCAAGGCCAGCCAGGTGTACCAAAACGTCAAGGTATTGGGCGACCTGAGCGTGGGTGAATTCACCCGCCTCATGGTGTCCATGACGGCCTGGGTGGCGCCGCAGCAAGGTTGCACCTATTGCCACGCAGCGGAAAACATGGCCGATGACAGCAAGTACACCAAAGTGGTGGCGCGTCGCATGGTCGAGATGACGCAGCATATCAACGCCGACTGGAAGCCGCACGTGGCCAACACGGGCGTGACCTGCTACACATGCCACCGCGGTGAGCCGGTCCCCAAAGAAGTCTGGTTCACGGCCAATGCACAGCCGCAAGGCAGCAACTTCATTGGCGACAAGGCTGGACAAAACTCTCCCGCCGCCAGCGTCAACCTGTCCTCGCTGCCCAACGATCCGTTCACGCCTTTCCTGCTCGGTAAAGCCGACATCCGTGTCAACGGCCCGACGGCGCTGCCCAGCGGTAACCGCCACTCGACCAAGCAAGCCGAATTTACCTATGGCCTGATGACGCACATGTCCACCTCACTGGGCGTGAACTGCACCTACTGCCACAACAGCCGTTCGTTCCAGACTTGGGAAGGCGGTCCGCCGCAGCGCACCACAGCCTGGCACGGGATCCAGATGGCGCGTGACCTGAACCTGACCTACCTGGAGCCGTTGACGGCCAGCTTCCCGGCCAACCGCAAGGGTGAACTGGGTGACGTGGCTAAAGTGAACTGCGCCACTTGCCACCAAGGTGCCTACAAGCCTTTGAACGGCGCGGCCATGCTCAAGGACCACCCTGAGCTGGGCAAGTACACCGCAGCATCGGCAGCAGCACCGGCCGCCGGTCTGACCAAAACTGACATCACCGTGGCCTCGGCGGCAGCGCCTGCAGCCAAAGCCCCGGCTGCCAAGCCCTGAGCGTAGCCCTTCAACTGTCAACTCCACCGCACCACAGGCAGAGGTTTGCAAGCGCAAACCTGGCCACCGCCAGACCTCATGCCAAGTCCCTCCACCAACAATGACGGGGTGCGTGGCGTGGTGGCGGTGGTGTTCCTGGACTACCAGCCCAAGCATCAAGCCTGGGGCTGGATGCGCTTGGTCCAGGGCCCGGGCGCACTCAAAGACAAGCCAGGCCTGCGCTTTGCCAAAGTCATGGGCAGTGGCCACGGCGGCGGTTTCAGCCTGCGGCCCAGCGCTTCGCACCAGGGCTTGGTCACCGTCTTCGAGCAAGAAGAACAAGCCCATGCTTTTTTAGCCGGCGCCTATGTGGCGCAGGCACGTGAACGGGCCCGCGAGTCCTGGTCTGCGGTGCTGGCAGTGGACTCAGCCCGCGGAGAATGGGACACCCAGGCCTGGGCCAGCACGCCACCCGAAAGCCTGACGCCCCGTGCAGAACACGCCACTGACAAACCGCAGCCGCTGGCCGTGATTACCCGGGCCAGCATCCGTCCGGCCAAGGCCATGGCTTTCTGGCGCTACGCCCCCGCAGCCCAGACCGACCTGCAAAAAGCCCCGGGCTGCGCCGTGGCCATCGGGCTGGGTGAAGCGCCGCTGGTGCGCCAGTGCACTTTCAGCCTGTGGCGCGACACGCCCTCCATGCTGACTTACGCCCATGGCGGTGCGCACCAGAACGCCATCGAGGCGGCTTACCGCCATAGTTTTTTTTCGGAGTCCCTGTTTGTGCGCATGCGCGTGCTGAGCCAGCAGGGGCACTGGCAAAGCCATGCCGC
>JBIKHR010000019.1:0-16275 GCA_044362035.1 Polaromonas sp.
CCACAGGCTTGTTGGGCGCGTCGGGGTTGTTAGCGTGGAATTCCATGACCGAAGCCAGGTCGGCAAAGCCCATGTCATACGTGCCGGAGGCCACGCGGGTCACCGCGCCGCCAGAGCCGTTGCCGGCGTCTACCGTCACGTCGAGTTTGGCGTCTTTGAAATAGCCTTTGGCCACAGGCGTCAGGAACAGGGCGGCAGGGCCTTCAAAGCGCCAGTCGAGCTGGAACTTGATGGGGGTGTTTTGCGCCTGGGCAGCGCCCACGGTCAGCAGGGTGGCCAAGGCCAGGGTGGTTTGGAGGAAAGTACGTGTTTTCATGGGAGCTTCCAAAATGATGAAAATAATGACTTTAAATCTGAGCAATAAGTATGCCAATAGGCTTGACCAGCTCGTCATTGAAACGCACTATTTTCGGTCATGTTTTCGGTTTCAGCCCGCCAACCAGATGGTAAAGCGTCCGGATATACCCTGAATTTTCGCGTTCAGGGAGTCACGGCCACCGGGTGGGCGGCCATTGCTTCGAGCGCCAGCACCAGCGCCGAGTGGTCTGCTTGCGCGTGGCCCAAGGCTGCGCAGGACTGCATCAGCTGCGCCGCTCCGGCGGTTTGGGGCAGCGCCACGCTCAAGGCGCGGGCGCCTTCAAGGGCCAGATTCAGGTCTTTTTGGTGCAGGGCGATGCGAAAGCCGGGCGCAAAAGTACGTTTGACCATGCGTTCACCATGCACTTCCAGCACACGCGATGCGGCAAAGCCTCCCAGCAGCGCCTGCCGCACGATGGCCGGGTCGGCCCCGGCTTTGGATGCAAACACCAGCGCTTCACCGACTGCCGCAATGTTCAGGGCCACGATGATTTGGTTGGCGATCTTGCAGGTCTGGCCGTCGCCATTGTCGCCAATGCGGGTGATGTTCTTGCCCATCAGCTCAAACAACGGGCGGATGCGATCGAACACCGCCGCATCCCCGCCCACCATGATCGACAGCGTGGCGTTGCGTGCGCCGACTTCGCCACCGGAGACCGGCGCGTCAAGGTAGTCGCTGCCCAGGTCTTTGATGCGGCGGGCAAAAGCCTTGGTGGCAACCGGCGAGATGGAGCTCATGTCGATGACGACTTTGGGCTTGGCCTTGCTCAGGCCCGATGCCACGCCCTGTTGGCCAAAGAGCACGGCCTCCACATCGGGGGTGTCGGGCAGCATCAGGAAGATGATGTCCGCGCGTTCGGCTACGCCTTGGGCGCTGGTGCATTGGGTGGCCCGGCTTTGGGCGATCTCTGGCGCGACCTTGCTGCGCGTACAGACAAAGAGCTGATGGCCGGCGGCGTTCAGGTGCATGGCCATGGGCGTGCCCATGACACCGAGTCCGATGAAACCGATTTTGAGTGGTGATGAAGTCATGTTGAAGAGTTGTGCTTGAAGCTTATTGGCCGGCGGACTGGTCAGCTGAGCGGGTCAGCGCGCTGCGCCAGCCAAGGCCCGCCAGCGTGGTGCTTGCAGGCTTGTATTCGCAGCCGACCCAGCCGCTGTAACCAATGCGGTCCAGGTGCTTGAATAAGAAGGCGTAGTTGATCTCGCCCGTGCCAGGTTCGTTGCGGCCCGGGTTGTCGGCTATCTGGACATGGCCGATGTGCGAGAGGTTTTTCTCCAGCGTGGCGGCCAGCTCGCCCTCCATGCGCTGGGCGTGATAAGCGTCGAACTGCACGTAGGCATTGTTTGCGCCCACTTCTTCAAGCAGTGCCAGAGCCTGGTCTGTGCGGTTCAGGTAAAAGCCCGGAATGTCAAAGCTGTTGATCGGCTCTATCAGCAGGCGCCGGCCTTCCTGGCTCAGGGCCTCGGCGGCATAGCGAAGGTTGTTCACCAGGGTCTGCCGCAGCAGCTCCGGTGCCACGCCCGCAGGGGCCTTTCCCGCCAGGCAGTTGATCTGCCAGACATCCAGCGCCTTGGCGTATTCAACCGCCTGGGCTACACCCTGCTTGAATTCGCTCACCCGCGCCGGGTCGCAGGCAATGCCGCGGTCACCCGCTTCCCAGTTACCCGCCGGCAGGTTGTGCAGCACCAGCGTCAGGCCATGTTCGTCCAGCCGCTGGCGAATCTCTTGCGCTGCATAGGCGTAGGGAAATAGAAATTCCACAGCGGTAAAACCTGCCTGGGCGGCGCTCTTGAAGCGATCAAGGAATGGCTCTTCAGTGAAAAGCATGCTGAGATTGGCAGCAAAACGGGGCATGTCGGGCGTCCTGTTAAACGGATAGGTTTGGCTTGTCTGCGGCCCGGGCTTAGTCGAGCAGGCCCGCCAGTTCGAGACCGCGCTGGCCTTCAGGGTGACGGCAGTCGATTTCTTCAAACTCGTTGATCTTGTCGATCTCGGTACCCATGGCAATGTTGGTGACTTTTTCGAGAATCACTTCCACCACCACCGGCACCCTGAACTCGCGGGCCATGGCCTGGGCTTGCACCAGGGCGTCAGCAATCTTCTCGGGGTCTGTCACGCGAAGCGACTTGCAACCCAGGCCTTTGACAACGGCCTGATGGTCAACGCCGTAGCCGCGCAACTCGCCCTCGCTTTCCGGCACGTTCTGGTTTTCAAAAGCCAGTTGTACGCAGAAGTCCATCTCAAATCCGCGCTGGCTCTGGCGGATCAGACCCAGGTAACTGTTGTTGACCAGCACCTGCACATAGGGAAGGCGGAACTGCGCGCCCACGGCCAACTCTTCAATCAGGAATTGAAAGTCGTAGTCACCCGACAGGCCGACCACAGTGCGGGTCGGGTCAGCGGCCACCACGCCCAGGGCGGCAGGAATCGTCCAGCCCAGCGGGCCGGCCTGGCCGCAGTTGATCCATTGGCGCGGGCCGTAGATGTGAAGGAACTGAGCGCCGGCAATTTGCGACAGGCCGATGGTGCTGACGTAAATGGTGTCACGGCCAAAGACCTTGTTCATTTCTTCGTACACACGCAGTGGCTTGATCGGGGTCTCTGTGTAATGCGTCTTGCGGTGCATCAGTGACTTGCGCTCTGCGCAGCGTGCCGCCCAGTCGCTGTAGTCCTTGAGCTGGCCGGCAGCCTTGCGTTCGCGTGCGATGGCCACCAGTTGCTCGAGCGCGGCCCCGGCGTCGCTGACCACGCCGTAGTCGGGCGCAAAGACGCGGCCGATCTGGGTGGGCTCAATGTCCACATGCACAAAGGTGCGGCCCTTGGTGTAGACCTCGGTCGAGCCGGTGTGGCGGTTGGCCCAGCGGTTACCGATGCCGATGACAAAGTCACTGGCCAGCAGGGTGGCGTTGCCGTAGCGGTGGCTTGTCTGCAGGCCGACCATGCCAGCCATCAGCGGGTGGTCGTCGGGAATCGTTCCCCAGCCCATCAGCGTTGGAATGACCGGCACGCCGGTGATTTCTGCAAACTCCTGCAGCAGGCTGGAGGCATCGGCATTGATGATGCCGCCACCGGCCACGATCAGCGGTTTGTCTGCAGCCAGCAGCATGTCCAGCGCTTTTTCCATCTGCTTGCGCGAGGCTGCAGGCTTGTAGACGGGCAGCGGCTCGTAGGTGTCGATGTCAAATTCGATCTCGGCCATTTGCACGTCAAATGGCAGGTCAATCAGTACCGGGCCTGGACGACCCGAGCGCATCAGGTGAAAGGCCTGCTGAAAGGCCCGCGGCACTTGTGCCGGCTCGCGCACCGTGACGCTCCACTTGGTGACGGGCTTGCTGATGGACTCGATGTCTACTGCCTGAAAATCTTCTTTGTAAAGGCGCGCGCGTGGGGCCTGCCCGGTGATGCACAGAATTGGGATGGAGTCCGCGATGGCCGAATACAAACCAGTGATCATGTCGGTGCCGGCCGGCCCCGATGTGCCGATGCAAACGCCGATGTTGCCCGCCTTGGCCCGTGTGTAGCCTTCGGCCATGTGCGATGCGCCTTCAACGTGGCGAGCCAGTATGTGGCTGATGCCGCCGTGCTTGCGCAGGGCAGCGTAAAGTGGGTTGATGGCTGCGCCGGGCACGCCAAAAGCCTGGCTGACGCCCTCTTTTTCCATCACCAGCACGGCAGCCAGGGCTGCATTCATCTTGGCCATGTTGAATCCTTTTTTGCGTTGTCGGTTTGAGATGAACTGGACTTTAGGGAAGCAGGGCGTTTTGCAGAAGACCCGTCGCAGCCATAAAACCTATTCCGCTCAGGAATAACTGGCTAAGATGCTGCATGGACCGATTACTGGCAATGCAGATGTTTGTGCGGGTGGTGGAGACCGGCAGCTTTTCAAAGGCCGCGATTGAATTCGCCACCACGCAGCCCACCGTGACCAAACAGGTCGCGGCGGTTGAAGCCCGGCTCAAGGTTCGCTTGCTGAACCGCAATACGCGCGGCGTCAGTCTCACCGAGTCGGGCGCGCTCTATTACGAAAAGTGCAAGTCCATCGTGCGCGACGTTGAAGACGCCGACAACATCGCCCGCTTGCGGCAGGGCCATGCGCAAGGCTTGTTGCGGGTCGGTACATCCGTGGCGTTTGGCCGACGCGTCATCGTCCCCATGACGCTTGACTTCATGGCCATCCATCCACAGGTGCAGATTGACCTCAGCTTTGAAGACCGCTACACCGACTTGGTGGCGCAAGGTATTGATGTGGCCGTGCGCATGGGCAAGCTGGCCGATTCGTCGCTGGGTGCACGCTTTCTGGGCATGAACCCATGGCTACTGGCGGCCTCGCCGGCCTATCTCAAAAAACATGGCACGCCCAAGCGCCCCAAGGACCTGGTCAGTCATGGCGCATTGATCTACAGCAGCGTGCAGGGTGACGCGGTGTGGCGTCTGGCCAGTGCCAAAGGTGAGTCCGTCACCGTGTCGGTGGCGGGTCACTTTCGTTCAAACAATTTGTCTGCGGTGTTGGCCGCAACGCGTGGTGGCATGGGTATTGCGGCCTTGCCGCGCTACGTGGCGCACGACTCGCTGGTGTCCGGTCATATTGTTGAAGTCTTGAAAGACCACAGCTTGCCGGAGCAGGAAATACATGCCGTATTTCCTTCACCGAAACTCGTGCCTGCCAAGGTGCAGGCCTTTAATGCGCTCTTGCAAGGGCGCTTCGGCGAGCGCTGGTGGGAGGCGCTGCCGAAGGCCTGAACGGCTTGGTTTTTTTAGTGGGCGTCGGCCTGAGACGCTGCGCGTACCACGGCGTCCTGGTCTTCTTTGGCGCCGTTGAAGAACAGGTTCAACAGCACCGCACTGATGGAGGCCAGCAAGATGCCCGACTCGATCAGCGGGTGCAGGCTGTGCGGCATCCACTGCTTGAAGTTGGGTGCGATCAGCGGAATCATGCCGATGCCAATCGAGATGGCGACCACCAGGGCATTGAAACGGTTATTTTTGAAATCAACGCCGCCCAGAATGCGGATGCCGGTGGCAGCCACCATGCCGAACATCACCAGACCGGCGCCGCCCAGCACAAACGTGGGCAACGACTCGATCAGAGCCGCCATTTTGGGCAAGACGCCCAGCACGATCAGGATGATGCCGCCGGCCACGCAAACAAAGCGGCTCTTGACGCCCGTCACCGCCACCAGACCGACGTTTTGCGAAAAACTGGTGTACGGAAATGTGTTGAAGATGCCGCCAATCAAGGTGCCCAGGCCGTCAGTGCGAAGGCCGCGGGTGAGGGCGGCGCGGTCCACCTTTCGGTCGGTCATTTCGCCCAAGGCCAAAAACATGCCGGTGGACTCGATCATCACCACAATCATCACCAGGGTCATCGTCAGAATCAGGATCGGGTCAAACACTGGGATGCCGAACTGAAAAGGCATCACCACGTCAAACCAGGCGGCCTTGCCAACCTTGTCAAAATTCATCAGACCCAGCACCGTGGCAACCACGCCGCCAATCACGATGCCCAACAGCACCGAGATGTTGGCCACAAAGCCTTTGGCCATTTTGGCGATCAGCAAAATGGACACCAGCACCAGCGCGGCAATGCCCACGCCGGTCAGGTCTGCGTATTTGGGGTTGGGCACCGAAGGCACCAGGGCCAGGCCCTTGGGCACTGCCGGCAGCGCGGAGCCCGGTGCGCCGGCTGCGGCTGCAGCATCAGTCAGCCACTTGGCGTGATCGGGGTTGACTACGCTGGGCGCCGTCGGGCCGAAAGGGTTGCCAAAAATCCAGTTGATGCCGATGCGCATCAGGCTGATGCCGATCACGGCAATGATGGTGCCTGTGACCACAGGCGGGAAAAACCGCAGCATGCGGCTGACCAGCGGCGCAATCAAAATAGAGATGATGCCCGCGCCGATGATGGCGCCAAAAATAAGCTGCGCACCCGCCGCACCTGGCGTGCTGTTGGCCATGGCCACCATGGGGGCGACAGATGCAAAGGTCACGCCCATCATCACGGGCAGGCGAATGCCAAACCACTGCGTGGCGCCCAGCGACTGGATCAGCGTCACGATGCCGCAGCAAAACAGGTCAGCCGAGATCAGCATGGCCACTTGCTCAGGGCTGAGCTTGAGCGCACGCCCGACGATCAGCGGCACAGCCACCGCACCGGCGTACATCACCAGCACATGTTGAAGACCTAGAGCGGCCAACTTGCCGGTGGGCAATTTTTCATCGACGGGGTGGGTTTTTGAGGCGGAAGCGGTCATGGTGGTCTCCTTTTAAAATATTTTGTATTCGAAAGTGTATACAAATTATCCATGCAAAAAATCCGCAGTAACCCTAATACTTAAGGGTTAATACGGATCATGTGGCGGCCAATTTGGCCGGGATTTGGGGGGGCGGGGATCTGGGATCGGGGATCCATCCCCGCTTTATTTAGCTCAGCAAATCGTGCAAGCTGCGCGCAATCACCTTGGTGGCGCGACGCAGGTCTTCCAGGTCCAGGCGTTCGTCAGCACGTTTGGCGTGGGACTCGAGCACGGTGCGCGGGCCGGCGCCGTAGAGCACGCCGGGGATGCCGGCTTCGCCGAAGATGCGCACGTCGGTGTAGAGCGGTGTGCCGCAGGCCGGGATGAGTTCTTTGAACAACTCGGTGGCGTTGCGTTGCAGGGCGTCGGCCAGGGGCTTGTTGCCGGGCAGGGGCTTGAGGGCTTTGGACAGCAGCATGCGGCGCACGTCCACATGAATGCCTTCGTCGCTGCGGCCCTGGTTGAAGTCAGCCACGGCGGCGGCGATCACCGCGCGGATGCTGGCTTCCACGGCCACCGGATCTTCTTCGGGGATCATGCGGCGGTCTAATTTGATCGTGACTTTGCCGGGGACCACGTTGGTGTTGGTGCCGCCTGAAACAAAGCCGACATTCAGGTAAGGGTGGGTGATGCCCTCGACCTGGGACGTGATGTTTTTGTACAGCGCGTTTTGCGCGTACAGCGCCGTCAGAATGCGGTTGGCGCCTTGCAGCGCGTCGATGCCGGTGTGCGGCACGGCTGCGTGGGCCATCTTGCCGTGCACCGTCAGCTCCATTTGCAGGCAGCCGTTGTGCGCGGTGATCACCTGGTAGCTGAAACCGGCCGCAATCACCAGATCGGGGTGGATGATCTTGTTTTCGAGCAGCCAGGCCGGGCCGACTTCGCCGCCGAACTCTTCGTCGTAGGTGAACACCAGCTCAATGCCGCCTTGTTGGGGCTTGGCCACGGCCTCGAGCGCGCGCACGGCAAAAGTGAAGGTCGAAAAATCACATTTGCTGACTGCGGCGGCGCGGCCGTAAATCTTGCCGGCTTCAATCTCGCCGCCGTAGGGGTTCTTGGTCCAGCCTTCGCCGGGCGGCACCACGTCGCCGTGCGCGTTCAGCGCGATGGTGCGGCCACCCGGGCCGTAAGAGCGGCGTGCCACCAGGTTGGTGATGCTTTCCAGACCGGCGGCCAGCACGGCGGCTTGCGGCACTTCATGCTTTTCAACCGGCAGGCCCATGGCTTCGATCAGTTCGGCGGCACGAAGCGCATGCGGTGTGTTGTTGCCCGGCGGTGTGTCGGTGGGCACGCGAATGAGTTCTTGCAAGAACTTCACCTGCTCGTCAAAGTGCGCGTCGATCCAGGCGTCAAGTTGGGCGTGGAGTGCGGTGGAAGGGTTGGTCATTTTTTAGTTTCCGGAAGGGTTCAGGTGGGTGAGCAAATGCGTGAAGGCTTCGACCGCCAGTTGCATGTCGTCGTTGGTGCTGGATTCGAGCGGGTTGTGGCTGATGCCGGAGTTCTGGCCGCGTACAAACAGCATGGCTTGCGGCATGACTTCGTGCAGTTTCATGGCGTCATGGCCGGCACCACTGGGCATGCGGTGCAGCGGTAGGCCGAGCGTGCTGACGGCCGCCTCCCAGCGGGCTTGCCAGGCTGGTGCACTGGGCGCAGCGGCGGCGCGCATGGTTTCTTCCACCGTGTAGCGCAGGCCGCGGCGCTCGCAAATGCGCTGCAAGCTGTTCAGGATGTCGGTGGCCAACGCGTCGCGCTGGGCGTTGACGGGCGCGCGCATGTCCAGTGAAAACAGGCAGCGCCCCGGCACCACATTGACGGAGCCATTGGGCACTTGCAGCATGCCGATGGTGGCCACGGAGTCACCGTCTGTGAGTGCGCGTTGCTCCACATACAAAGCCAGTTCGGCCAGCGCCGTGGCCGCGTCGGCGCGCCGGTTCATGGGCGTGGTGCCAGCGTGGCTGGCGGTGCCGATGATCTCGCATTGCATGCGCACGCTGCCATTGATGGACGTGACAACCCCCAGCGGCATGTCCAGCTCGTTGAGCACCGGGCCTTGCTCAATGTGTACTTCAACAAAGCCTAGGTAGTCGGCTGGTTTGCGTTGCAGCTTGGGGATGTCGTCAACGTTCAAGCCGGCGTGTTGCATGGCCTGGCGCATGGTGATGCCGTCGGCGTCTTTCTGCTCCAGCCATTCAGGCTTGAAGTCGCCGATCAGCGCGCCCGAGCCCAAAAAGGTGGCCTTGTAGCGCTGGCCTTCTTCTTCGGCAAAGGCGACCACTTCAAAGTGAAAGGGCAGGCGCTTGCCCTGGCGGTGCAACTCGCGCACGCAAGCCATGGGCGAGAAAATTCCCAGCCGTCCGTCGTACTTGCCGCCGTTGCGCACGGTGTCGTAGTGCGAGCCGGTCATCAGGGTTTTGGCGTTGGGCGTGGCGGCGCGGTAGATGCCGACCACGTTGCCCACGGCGTCAATCGACACGTCGTCAAAGCCGCAGTCGCGCATGCCGTCCACGATGTATTGCGCACAGGCGCGGTGCGCGTCGGTCAGGTAGGTGACGGTGAGCTGGCCTTTGTCGGCGTAACCCGGGTCGCTGTAAGCGCTGAGTTCTTCCTGCCAGTCCCACACCTGGTTGCCCAGCACCGGCTCGTAGCCAAACTTGTCGTTCAGCCGGATCTCGGCAATGCGGTTGATGTTGCGCAAGCACTCTTGCCGTTCAAACTCCGGGTGGCCCAGCAGGCGCCGCGAAAAGGTTTCGATGATCTGCTGCTTGTTCAGCCCCTGGCCGCGCGGGCCGCGCACCGCCAGAATGAAAGGAAAGCCGAACCTGGCGTTGTAGTCGGCGTTGAGCTGCTGGATCACCGCGAACTCTGCCGGCGTGCATTGCGTCAGGCCCGCCTTGCCTTGCTCGTTGGTGGACTCGGCCGTCAGGCTCTGGCTGACCATGGCCTTGCCGGCCAGCTCGGGGTGCGCCTGAATCAGTTTGATCTGCGCTTCTTTGCCGGCTGCGTGCAGCACGCGGGCCAGTTGCAGTTTGAGGTCGGTCAGTGACTTGAAGGGCCGTGCGGCCAGCGCCTGGTCGGCCACCCAGGGGGAGTGTTCGTAAACGCCGTCGAGCAGCGCCAGTGCTTCGGCATGCGTGGCGCTGTTGATTTGGTCAATGCTCAGGGTCATGGGGTCTTTCTCATTGTGGCCACTGGCGCTCAAGCCGGGTTGAAAGGGTGGGTGGCTTGCCAGTGGCGCGCAATGTCCACGCGGCGGCAAATCCACACCTTGTCATGCTTGGCGACGTGGTCCAAAAAGCGTTGCAGCGCCACCAGGCGGCCGGGTCGCCCGAGCAGGCGGCAATGCATGCCGATGCTCATCATCTTGGGCGCGTTCTGGCCGTTCGGGTCGCCTTCGGCGTAGAGCGCGTCAAAGCTGTCGCGCAGGTAAATAAAGAAGTCTTCAGCCTGCGCAAAACCTTGCGGCAATGAAAAGCGCATGTCGTTGGTGTCCAGCGTGTAGGGCACCACCAGACGCGGCACCACAGTGCCGTCGGTGCGTTTGACTTTCATCCAGAAGGGCAGGTCGTCGCCGTAGTAGTCGCTGTCGTACATCAGGCCGCCGTCGTCTGCCACCAGCCGGCGCGTTTGCGGGCTGTCGCGGCCGGTGTACCAGCCCAGCGGGCGGTTGCCGGTGAGTTTTTCAATCGCGTCCAGCCCTAAGCGCATGTGTTCGCGCTCGGTGGCTTCGTCCAGGTTCTGGTAGCTGATCCAGCGCCAGCCGTGGCAGGCGATTTCGTGGCCGAGTTCGACAAAGGCGGCAGTCAGCTCGGGGTGTCGCTGCAAAGCCATGCCGACGCCAAACACCGTCAGCGGCAGGCCACGCTTTTCAAACTCGCGGAGGATGCGCCAGACGCCCACGCGCGAGCCGTATTCGTAAATGCCTTCCATGCTCATGTGCCGCTCAGTAAAGCTGGGCGGGTTGAACATCTCGGACAAAAACTGCTCTGAGCCGCCGTCACCGTGCAGCACGGCGTTCTCGCCGCCTTCTTCATAGTTCAGCACAAACTGCAAGGCCACGCGGGCTTGCCCCGGCCATTTTGGATGGGGCGGGTTGCGGCCGTAGCCAATCAGGTCGCGAGGGTAGGGGGCGGTGGCGTCGTAGGTCATGCGGGTGCTTGGGTTTTAAAAAATGGGCGCTTCAGGACAAGGCCATCGAAATGTCGTTGGAAGGCACTTTGCGGTCAAAGGTCAGGTTGGCTTCGACGTGCAGCAGGTGTTCGTCCATCAGCTTCACGGCGGTGTCTTCGTCGCGGGCGGCCAGCGCCTTGACGATCAGCGCATGCTCTTCGTGGGAGTGAGCCGCAGCCGCGTTGGACTGGTACATGAGCGTGATGAGGGCGCAGCGCGAGATCAGCTCGCCCAGCATTTGCGCCAGCACGGTGTTGCCCATGAGCTCGGCCATGCGCACATGAAAGTCGCCGAGCAGCTCGTTGCGGCTGGGCACGTCGGCGCGGTCTACCGCGGCTTGTTCACGCGCCACATGGTCTTTGAGCGCCTTGATGCGCGCCGGCGTGCTCTCGCGCACAAAGGCGCGCGTCATTTCGGCTTCCAGCATGCGGCGCACGGCAAACACCTGCTTGGCTTCTGCCACCGAAGGCGCGGCCACAAAGGCACCGCGCGCCGGCTCCAGCCGTATCAAGCGGTTTTGCGACAGCTGAAACAGCGCCTGTCGCACCAGCGTGCGCGACACGCCGAAGTGGTCCGCCAGTTTTTGCTCTGCCAGCTTGGTGCCGGGGTGCAAGCGGTGCTCGACGATGGCCTTGGTCAGGGCTTCAACAATGGCGTAAGTGGTGGAAGATTCCATCAACCGATAATAGCCGAAAGCTGAAATGTGTATACACTTTTGGTAAACCAAACGCTGACCGCCCAGGGCTGTCAGCGCCCGACCCCCCCCCGACCAAGGAATGACCATGGGCTTGAGCACACACGTACTGGACACCATGCACGGCACGCCGGCCGCCGGCATGGCGGTAGAACTCCACACCACGCAAGGCGAGACGGCCACTCTGGTCAAGCGCTTTGTGCTCAACGCCGACGGGCGCAACCCTGACGGCCTGCTGTACGACACCGCCAGCCTGCGCACCGGCACTTACCGCTTGGTGTTTGATGTGGCGGGTTACTTCAAATCACGCGGTGTGGAACTGCCCGAGCCGCCGTTTTTGAACAAGGTGAGCCTGGACTTTGGCGTGGCCGATGCCAGCGCCCACTACCACGTGCCGCTGCTGGCCAGCCCGTGGAGCTACTCGACCTACCGCGGCAGTTAAGTCGCTCAAGCGGGCGGCACCTGCCGCTCGTAGTGCAGCTTTTCATGCTGCTAGAATTCACGCTCGAATCAACGGAGAGGTGGCAGAGTGGCCGAATGTACCTGACTCGAAATCAGGCGTACCGCAAGGTACCGTGGGTTCGAATCCCACCCTCTCCGCCAAGTCAATAGGTTTTATGCGACTTTGCAGCATGTTGGTTGCACAATTACCACAATTGTTACCACAGAGCGCTTACAGGGAGCCCCGGTCCGACTTCGGGCCTGTCTGGTTCCTTATTACTTCGCCGGAACGCGGTGGCAGGTTTGGTCAGATCGACCCCACCCGGGCAGGCCAAGCAGTGAACCCTGACGCCCACGGCGTCTAAGCTCTTTAGGGTCGCGCCCGTACGTCCATCGCGTTGCGGCCGGGAATCAATCGAAGCCCACAGATTCAAAGCCCCTGCCAATGACGGTTTGCAGGGGCTTTGCATTTCGATCGCTTTTTTTCAGGAAATCGGGCAAGGCAAGTGGGTCAGTGCTGGCCAGCGAACAGCAGCGACATCGCCGCACCACAAAGCGTGATGAAAATGCCCAGGGCCATGACCCAGTTGAGCTTTTCGTGGTTTCGCAGTAAGAAGTAGCTCAGCGGCATAACTATCAACGGTGTGCACATGGAGATGAGGGCAGCCACGCTGACCGGGATGTATTTCATCGAGGCAATCACCAGCGACTGCGCAATAAACTGAAGTACGCCGATGCCAGTAAAGAGAGCTGCTCCACGAGGATTGGCCAAAATCTCAAGCCGGTAACCTTTTAGCTTGTTTCGGCTCGCCAGCAGCAGAACGAGAAGCCCTGCGGCTGCGCCAATCGTGGCGCCAAGCAAAGGCTCGTTCCAAACGCGCACCGCCGAGCCGCGAAACAGATGGCTACCGGAGTAGGCGGCAGACGAGGCAATTCCAAAAATCAGGCTGCCCGACAACATAGCGTGGCCCACCCGTCCCTTTGCCTCAGCCGAACCGTGGTCGGATGCACGCTTTTGCAAGCCGCGGCTCATGGCCATGAGGCCAAGGATGGCCAAGGTGATTCCCAATACGCCCATCCAGCCGATCACCTCGCCAAGAAAGACCCAGGCGAACAAGGCTGTCAGCAGCGGGCTGGTACTTTGCAGCGCCGACGCACCCGAGGGGCCGATACTTTCGATTGACTTGAACACCAACCACCGGCCCAGGTAGGTGGAAAAGATGCCAGCCAAAGCGAACGCCGTCACCGACCAGACGTTAAAGCCCGGACCAACGCCGCCCCAGAAAAGCTGAAACGACGAAATCAACAAGCCGATCGGGACGCCCGCCGCAGCGGCCAGCAGCGAGCCGGGTTCGCTGCGCATATTGCGCATGCCGACGGAAACCAGCACCATGCAGCTGCCATAAGTCAGCATGGAAAGCAGGGCAAGCGAGCCACCGAGGACGATATCTGGTGTTAGCGCAGGCAGTAGGCTCACAGAACGCTTTTAAGTTTCTAACGGGCGCAAAGGGGCTGCCGAATTCGAGCACCAGGCGGTGCATTTTGCACGCCAAGGTAAGACCATGCGTTTTGCAAACGCCGGGCCATCGGACGAGGGCGCTGTTCCCAGCATTGAGACGTTTTCAAGCCAGTCGGCAGGAAACCGTACCGAGCGCCCCGATCCGGACTGTGATCAGGTCCCCGGCACCTACAGGGACCATGGGGCCCAGGGCCCCAGACAGGATGACCTGGCCCGCGCGCAGATGGGTACCGCGCGCCGCCATGGTGCGGGCCAGCCAGAAGGCGGCACGCAGGGGGTGACCCAGGCAGGCAGCGCCAGTTCCAATGGACACCTGCTGGCCGTTTTTATCCATGGTCATGCCAATCTCACCCAGAGACAAGCCGCCGAGGGTTATCGGCTGATCGCCTAGTACGAACAGGCCGCTGGAGGCGTTGTCGGCCACCGTGTCCACGAGCGTGATTTTCCAGTCGGCAATAACGCTGTCGACCACCTCGATTGCAGGCAGCGCGAAGGCCACGCTGCTCAGGAACTCCGCGTAGCTTGGGGCCTGTACATCCAGGTCGCGGCCCATCACGAAAGCGACTTCAGCTTCCACCTTGGGCTGGATCAGGCGGCTCATCGGAATGTCCTGCCCGTTGAGAAACTCCATATCGTCAAACAGGATGCCAAAGTCCGGCTGGTCGACGCCGAGTTGCTGCTGCACTGCTTTGGAGGTCAGTCCCACCTTCATCCCCACCACGCGCCCGCCGGCCTCGTGCCGGTGCCGGGTGTTGATCTCAGCGACGGCATAGGCGGCATCAAGGCCGCTGATGGCGTGCGTCTCAGAAATACGGCTGATGGTCTTGCGGTCGCGACGTGCGTCTCGTACGGCTGCAGCGGCTGCGCTATGTTTCACATCTGAGTTCATAGGGGGCTCCATTTTTTATTCAACAGGTTTCAGGGCGTTCAAAATCTCTCAAGCGCAAGCCAGCGAAGTGCGTTGTCTTGCCTGAGCAGTCGGACGGTAGCTTGTTCCAATTGCAGCTCGTCGATACGTTTGGCCGGCTCTTTATCCAGGATGGCAAAGGGGTAGTCGGTCCCCGCCATGACCTGAGTCTTACCATAGGTCGCGAGCAGAAAGCGCAGTGCAGTGCCGTCATACACGAGATCGTCAACGTAGAGTCTGCGCGCCATTTCCTGGGGCGATTGCGCCATCAACTGGCGCACATGCGGCATCTGGGTCCAGGCATGCTGCAACCTGGGCAGCATCATGGGCAGCGCACCACCTCCATGGCTCAGTGCAATACGCAGGCCCGGATGCCGACCCATCAGGCCTGAGGTCAGCAAGGAAGCAGCCGCCAGCCCCATCTCGCCGGGAAAGGCCACCACTTGCTCAAGCCCCGCGCCCACCAGACGCTCCATGCCGGCCGGCCGCAGTGCGTGCACGAAAATGGCCGTGCCCAGTTGTTCTGCCGCAGCGAAGAAGGGCTCGAAATCGGGGTGGCCCAAGGGCTTACCGTTGACGTTGCTTCCGAGCTCCACCCCCGCCAGTCCAAGTTCGACGACCGAGCGCTCCAGCTCGCGAATTGCCATCCCGACATCCTGCAATGGGACCGCGCCGAGACAGGTGAAGCGATCTGGGTACGTCGTCTGAAGGGCTGCCAGCTCCTCGTTCATGTAGCGGGTGAGTGACAGGGCATCCTCGGCATCCAGCCAGTACGAGAGCAGCTCCGGCATCGGGCTCACGACCTGATGCGTCACTTCCATCTGCGCCATTTCAACGGCACGCTTGTCAGCGTCCCAGGAAGTGTCCGGTACCGTGCGATAAATCTTCCCCTCAATCATCACGTGGCGGTCGCAGGCGTTGTTTCCCGGCGCCATCGACGGCCAGGCGACGCCTTTGCGCGTGCCGAAGTAAGGGGGGAAGCTCTCCGGAATCCAGTGGGTGTGGGCGTCGATGAGGCCGCAGCAGTGCTTCATGTGGCGATACTTTCAGCTTGGGTGGCGATCCAGATGGTGCCCCCTCGCACGTGGGCGGGGTAGGTCCGGATGGACTTGGTGCAGGGCGTCGCAACCGCCTTGCCAGTGCGGATGTCGAATGAACCCAGGTGCAGCCCGCATTCGATCACATAGCCTTCGAGGGCTCCTTCGTCGCACAGGGAAGAAGCGCCATGCGAGCACCTGTCATCTGTGGCAAAAACTTCCTCACCTCGCACCCGGTAAATCGCGACCCGGGTACCGTCTGATAAGGTGGTGCTGCCAATACCGCCTTCGTCGATGTCTGTCAGCGTGCAAGCGGCAATTCCAGCGCTTTGCCCGGCAAGCGATTGCTCTGCGCCCCCTTGCGCGGGTTCCACAGACGCGGGGGAATCCGGTGCGCCTACCGGATGCGAGCATAACTTAAGGCTTCGAAATTCGCCCGCGGTGAATTGCGCCGGTGTGATGCTATTTTCCCTGCCGATCTGCCGGCGCAGGAGGTTGAAATCCTGCGGCGCATTGATGGCGGCCAGACCGACCAGCCGCCCGTCAGACCACAGACCGTGCAGGAAACCCGAGGTGACTTCGCCTCGGCTCGCCTGAATTTCTCCCTTAACGAGACCAGCGCATTGCAAACGCAGCTTGCCCTGGTCAGACCAATACCAGGGTACTTCTGCATAGGGGGCCGCAGCGCCAGCGCCGGCCAAGTGCTGCGCCAGCGCGAGTGCTTGGCCTTGTGCATTGAACCAGGTTTCGATTCGCTCCAAACTGCCGCTGATGGGGTTGCGCTGGCGCGTGACATCCCCGATCGCAAAAACATCCGGCAAGTTTGTTCGAAAGAAGCCGTCGATGATGATGCCGT